>JBGTCJ010000487.1:0-8420 GCA_041748895.1 Pirellulaceae bacterium | reverse complement strand
AGAATGGCCAATGATAATCTTGCGTCCGGGAATCTCATCCATTATTTGACTGGTTGCATCAACAATGCTCGAGTAACCGATGTCGCTTCGCGTATCCAATCGCTCATCTCCCCAGGGTCCGGGCATGTCGAGCAACGCTACGCAATAACCAGCATCACCGAATGCCCGGCTGAATTCTTCGAAAGCCCACGATCCGTGGTAAACGCCATGCAGAAAAACGAGTGTGGGGCGGTCAGCCTGCCCGTCACGTAATGTGAAGCGGGCTTGAGGAAGTGAGGTCGTTTTAGTTGCCATGAATAAACAGCCAGAAAGAAGCAAGCAGAATGAGCAGATGGTCGTCCTGATCGAAGACAGCCGCATGAAGCTCGTTTACTCCATTTCAAGGTGCGTAATGAGTTGCTCGAATTGCTTGATCCATCGTGTTTTGAATGATTTCGACTCAGGCCCGTGCCCCATTACCAGACGCGTGATCTGCGGGAGCAGATAGGGAAACACGAGGACCGCGGTGAGCATCAAAAACAGGCTCTCAGGATCCATATTCGGTGGAAGTTTTCCTTGTTGTTGATACTGACGTATCCCGGCAATCTGATGGCGATAATAGCGTTTGCGCAGGTCAGCGTGGATGGGCTCGTCGCTCGCTAACTCGAGAGACTCCCGAAGAATAAGCTTCAGAAAAAACGGATTCTCTGCGAACCGTTTGGTCCATGTCTCAAAGAGGGGAACAAGTTCGTCAGGTAGGTCATCAAGTAACTTGAATCGATCCGCGAATACCGACTCGAGGGCCATTTCAAATAGCTTCTCGCGACTCTCGAAATGTCGGTAGACCAGTGCCTTATTCAGCCCCGCCCGCCGCGCTACCTGTTCCATTCGGACGCCGTCACGACCGTGCTCGGCAAATTCGGCAATCGCTGCGTTGAGAATGACTTGCTTGGAGTCCAAGGCTGTTTGCTTTTTTCGTGGCCCAGTCATTAGCAAGCCACCATCTGCAGGCGTCTTGTTTGACGAGTGCTCTGACCGGCCCGTGCTTCTGTGGCTGCTGCAATGCGAATATTGGCGAGAGTTTGCCTGAATGACATGCGAATAAGTACTTCAATAATCGGGATGGTAAAGAATGCAAACGCTCGGTGTCGCGGCAGCATGCTCCACCAAACCTTGACCGTTGCGCTGGTTCCGGCCGGCTCAACTTGCCATCCGCCCAGCATCGCTGCGAAAGGAAACGGAAATCCTGGCTTTTGGGCATCGAATTCGGCGTTGAGCTGCATCCTTTCCTGGTTCAGTTGGATATTCTCATCCCAACACTTTCCGCTCTTGTCATGGCATTGTCTCGTGAACACTCCATTTGCATCATCAAAAGAAGTGATCCGCGAGCTGGCAAGCATAGGGGAATGATCCGCAATTGCTTCCAGATCACTCACGATTTCCCAGATAGCGGTTGCGGAAACATCCATCTGAGTTTCCAGGCACAATCGCACCCATCCGAGGCGTGCGTTATCGCGATACGAGAGATCGATGCCCACGATTTGCCAAATGCAACAAGTCAACACGATCAATGCGACTGCGGTTGCGACTCCCCATCCGAAGGCAGAGAACAGGCTCGGTGCGGCGATGCCAAGTGCCGCAGTGCCGACGACCCAAGTGAAGTCGGCAAACGAGGCTACAAGTGCAATTGGCTGAGGGCGTTTGCTTAGCCAGGCAGCGTACAGCAATATGGCTGCAAACAACACCAACAATGCGCCGACGAATTGAAGGACGGCTTGCTCGTTGAGCCCGATCCAATTGGCTGCGTCCGCTGGGAACGCCAGCATTGAAAAACCGGTGAAAGCTGAAAAAACGCAGTTGGTGGCGAGCGCTGCTCGCAAGCTTGTCGGTCGCATCGGAAAGGCCTCCGGAATGGTTGTAAGACAAAGTGTCACTGTAACGTTACAGTTACTTCGGTGTCAATACCGCGCGGCTCAGTCGGGGCGACAGGACGGCAATAGAACTTTTCCGTGTTGGCATTCGGTCGATGCCGTTGCACTTAGTCCTCTCGTGATCAAAACTTGCAGCGATGATAAGGCGCAGTTCAGGTTCTGCTTTGCCTACTCCAAAGCGTCGTTGACCGGAGTCATTTTCGAAATCATCCCGGTGAGGCCTCTTTTCACGATTGCCCGTTTCCGCCCGGCGCTGGACGCGATAGGCGGATCGCATCCGCTGCTTTTTTTGTCGGATGTAGGTGACCGCCGCAGGAGCGTTGGTTTGCTCGTAAAACCCCCTCATATCGAGGGACGGACAAGCAAAGAAGACTAAATTCAGCGTTTCTCAAAAATGAATGTCCAAAGTCGCGTGCGAGCTTCGGAATAACAGTACCAGTCATGGATTCGAACGAACTCACCCAACACGACATTTTCATGAAGCTCTTTTTGGAAAACCAAAGAGGATTGCTGCGTTATGTCATGTGCCTCGTTCCCAACGTATACGATGCCCGTGACATCGTTCAAAACACTTCCATCGCGTTATGGAGAAAGATCGACCAATACGATTATGAGCAGCCGTTCATGCCCTGGGCTTGCCAATTTGCGTTGATTGAAACAAGAGAGTTCCTACGGACCCAGGTTCGGTGGCGTCGGTTCCTCGATGACGACGTCGTCCAAACGTTGCTGTCGCGCCGTATGGAAATGAGTGAAGAACTGGATGAACGGCGCATTCATCTTCGGGAATGCTTACGAAAGCTGCCAGAGACCCAGCGGACGGTTGTCGAGGATTACTATTTCGATGATCGCCCGATCGAGCAATTGGCGGAGGCTGTCAATAAAAGTGTGGATGCGATCTACAAGTCGTTGCAGCGGATTCGGACGGCGCTGATGGAATGTATTCAGCGGCAACAGCGGCTATCGGTCGGAGATCGACGATGAGTCATGAGCTACACAGCTTGATTTCCGCCGCCTGTGACGGCCGAGCTACCGACGAGGAACTAGCCGAATTGACTCGACGACTGCGGGACGATTTGGAGGCCCGTGATGAGTATCTTCGATATGTCGACTTGCACTCAGCGTTGTCTGATGAGGTCCTACCGGCACATGCATCGGCGGTCGTAGCGTATCAGCTCGGAAGTGATCGTGGTCAGAACGCGAACCTATCCGCCGCCAGCAAGGGGCGTTTCGGCTGGTACATTGCGATCGCCGCTTCCGTAGTCATCGTAGCAGTGATCGTTGGGTTTAGAACGGTGAGTTCCCCCAGCCAAATCGTTGGTCGGGCAGGCGACGGCGAAAGGGCTGCGACCGTACCAATTGCAACGCTGCTTTACTCGGAAGATTGCAAGTGGCAGGGCAATGCACTTTCAGAAGGTCAGCCGCTGCACCCCGGTGGTATTCATCTGGTTAGCGGAACGGCGATGGCTCGATTTGATGGTGGAGCTGAGCTGGTGTTGGTTGGACCCGCTGCGATTGAGCTGCTGACTCCAGCGAGCGTGCGACTGCAGCACGGTGATGTCGTGGTCCGCGCTTCCAACGGTGCGGAGGGTTTTGTCGTCGCAACGCCGATTAGCGAAGTAATCGATCTGGGCACCGAGTTCGCGGTGCGGGTCCAGCGTACCGGCGCGACCGAAGTGCATGTGCTCGATGGTGAGGTAAGCTATCGCGGGATTCATGCGGCCGAGCAGCTGTCGAAAATATTGCGAGCGGGCGAAGGAGTGATTATCGACGAGACCGGTCGACCTCGCGCGATCCCGATGAACTCGCCTCGCTTTCATGAGTTTGTAAGCAGCATCAATCCCCAGCCGCGAAGTGATCTGCTGCAAGCTTACGAAGGCTTTCATTATTCCCCCGGAAACTTGCCCTTGAACGAGAGCACCATGGGTAGGGGGTGGAACGGGCCTTGGCGACTGCGGCACCCTCGCGGCGTTTGGGGAGATCTTGAACACGCAAGCCAAGAAAATCTGACGATCGTGCATGGCGAAATAGATGTCGCTTGGCCTGTACCGGGCGGCCGGTTGGGAGCATTGAAGTTGCCGCCAGAGAAGTTGGAATACGAACGGCACTTCAGGCATCCGATCGACTTAGATTCAAACTCGGTGACGTTTTTTAGCCTGATGGTTCAAACGGTCGCGGCAACAACCGATCGCTCGTCGCCGGATCGAATGCAGCTATCATTCGCGGGTTCTCCTGGCCGCCAAGAAACATCAGTTACATTTGGTATCGTAGGTGCTCGCTTGCCATTCATCCGGCTTCCCAGCGGTGCCAAAGTTGACAGCGCGGTGAGGCTGCCGACGACGGACATCATGCTTTGGATCGGCAAGATTGTTACTAGGAAAAATGGCAATGACGAGTTTTGTTTTCGAGCCTACTCGGCGCATGAACAGCTCAACTTTACCGAGCCAGCAACTTGGCAGGTCGAGGGTCGCGCCGCGAGCTTGCCCGCTCTCCTGGATCGCGTAGTTTTGCGGTGCGACAGTAGTCGCGGGATAATCATTGACGAACTACGCATCGGCCCAACTTGGCGGTCGGTTGCTCCGATTTCCGAACAGTCGCTGGAGTAGGCATGGGATGAGCAGCATGAGAAGTTTAACGTTCAATTCGCGATTGGCGTGTTCGACGATGGTGTTGATCGCTGGCATGCGGGCCATCGATTGTAGTGCTGAGTCTTCCTCAGTCGACGCCGCGTTTCTGCATCAATATTGCGTCCATTGCCACGAGGGATCATCGAGCGAAGGCGGTTTGGACTTGGCCGGTCTACCGTTCGATGCTGCCGACCCGCTTTCGCTTTCTACATGGGCGGAGGTTCATGACCGAGTGGCCGCAGGCGAGATGCCGCCTCTTGGTGAAGAGAGGCCGCGGTCGAGTGAGATTGCCGCATTTCTGGAGCGAACCGCCGTTTCTCTTGAGCAAGCTTGGGAACTGCGCTACCAAACGAGGGGACGAGTCGGTGGCAGACGATTGAATCCCGTCGAGTACGAATACACGATGCGTGATCTACTGGCCGCTCCATGGTTGTCGTTGAAAGAGATGCTGCCCCCTGATCCCGAATCGCACGGGTTCGATAACGTCGCCGAAGCGCAGGAAATTTCCTATGTTCAGTTGGCTCGCTATCTAGAAGCGGCCGAAGTGGCCATCGACGGAGCGATGCGTCTGCGAGCGGCACCGCAGCCGACGAAGGTACGAACCTGGTTTTCGGAAGAAGGCCGCTATCTCGGGAAAGATTGGAAGGAGCGGTACGGCAGCCTTGAGAACCGCCCCGAGTGGACCTGGTTCTTCCAGGAGCCGAACAGCGCCCAAACTCCGCGGCACATCCGCAACACCTCACAGCAGGTGCCCGGTTGGTACCGCGTCCGTGTGCGCTGCCGTGCGGTTTTGTGGGACAAGGGCAAGCTGCTGCCGCCCGAAGAAGGTCAGATCGCCTGGGTCATCACTGGGGCGAAACGAATTCTGGCGAAGTTCGACGTTCCCGAGGGGGAAGAGGGAGGAGTCGTCGAATTCATCGCCTGGCACCACGAAAACGAGCTGCTCGACTTCTACTGCGCCACGATGGACGACCGGCTGATCTCACTCCGCACGGTGCAGAAGGACGCGAAAACCATGCGAGAGGCGCTTGAGGGGTTTTTGAAAGACTACCGCGGCCATGGAATCGGCGTCGACTGGTTCGAGATCGAAGGGCCGTTCGCAGATGAAACCTGCGAGGGCGGAGCCGATGATCAGCCGTGGCCGTCGGAGAGTTATCGACGGTTGTTCGGCGACCTCGCGATCGAACCCTGGACGAAAGCCAGTGGGCTGCGTCCGCCCGAGCGGCTTAATCTGCCCGACTGGACCGCGAACAAAGTGGGACTTCGCGAGACATTCCAACTACCACCAGACATGATGATGGTGGTCTCGCACAAACCCCATCAAGATGCCGAAGCACTATTGCGCGGGTTTATGCAGCAAGCGTACCGGCGATCGCCGGAGGAGTCTGAGGTGCAGCGCTGCCTAGCGTTCGCCATTAAGGCGATCGACGAGAAAGCCTGTTTCCAGGACGCGATGCGGTTGGCTTACAAAGCGGTGCTTTGTTCGCCGGACTTTCTATACTTGCAGGAAGCTCCGGGTGAACTGGACGGCTGGGGGCTAGCGGCCCGATTGTCGTACACGCTGTGGCGCAGTATGCCCGACGACGAATTATTTCAAGCAGCTGCGTCCGGCGAACTGCTGACAGATGAGGGCCTGAAACGGCATTTCGACCGGATGCTGCGCGACCCCAAGTCGCAACGATTCGTCAGCGACTTTACCGGTCAATGGCTCGACCTTCGCAAGATCCACGACACGGCACCCGATCGAGATCTGTACCCGGAGTATTATTCGGACAACCTCCTCATCGATTCGGCCGTGGCGGAAACGGAAGCGACCTTTACCGAGGTGCTTCGCGGGAACCTGCCAGCCCGGACGGTGGTCGACGCCGACTTTGTCATGATCAATCAGCGGCTGGCGGAACTGTATGGCATCGAAGGGGTGAAAGGGCATGCAATCCGTCGCGTGCCCGTGCCCGCCGATTCCCCCTACGGCGGCCTCCTGACGCAAAGCAGCGTCATGAAAGTCACTGCGAACGGGTTGACGACATCTCCGGTGCTGCGCGGGGTTTGGGTCATGGACCGGATTCTGGGGACGCCACCCTCGCCGCCACCGCCCGGTGCCGGCTCGATCGACCCGGACACCCGCGGCGCAACCACCGTTCGCGAACTGTTGGCCAAGCACAGCCGTTCGGAATCGTGTGCGGGTTGTCACGCGATGATCGACCCGCCCGGCTTTGCGCTCGAAAACTTCGACGTGATGGGCCGATGGCGAGACCACTACCGCAGTCTTGGCGCGGGCGAAGAGCTGGATCGTGTCGTGGCGCTGCGTAGGGTCAAGTATCGGCAGGGTCGGCCCGTTGATGCATCGGGCGTGACCGCAGACGGCCGGCCGTTCAATGACATTTACGAATTTCGAAGTTCTCTTGCCGCGCAGAACGAACGGCTCGCGAGGAACCTAACCGAGCGATTCCTGACCTTCTCCACCGGAGCCGGCGTCTCATTCGCTGACCGCAATGTCATCGAATCGATCCTTCAAGACACCCGGAACGACGGCTATCCGATTCGCACGCTGCTCCAACGAATCATCCTCAGCAAACCATTCCGATCGAAATAGAAAGAACTCCATGTCCAAGAACTCCCAAGCTGCAATCGGCCGTCGCACCATGCTCCGCGGCCTCGGCGTGGGGCTGGCTTTGCCGATGCTGGATGCGATGACGCCCGCCTTTGCCGCCACTGCAGCCGCGACCGGGCCGCAGCGACTCATTGCGATTCAAACGAACCAAGGGATCCTGCCGAATTACTTCTTCCCGGAAGGCACAGGCCGAGATTACAACGCGTCTCGGTATTTGCGCCTTCTCGACGATTTTCGCGGCCGGATGACTATCTTTTCGGGAGTCTCGCATCCCGAAGTCGATGGCGGTCACATGGCGGAGCAGTGCTTTCTGACCGCTGCTCCGCATCCCGGCCTGAGCGGCTTCCGCAATTCGATCTCCGTCGATCAGTTCGCCGCCGAACGAATAGGTCACCTGACGCGGTTTCCGTCGCTGGCGCTGTCGGTCGGCACGCAGCGCAGCCTGTCATATACGCAGTCCGGTGTGCAGATTCCGGGCGAAGACTCGCCATCGCGGCTGTTCCGCAAGCTGTTCGTGCAGGGTTCGCCGCAGGAAGTCGAGGCGCAGGTTGTCCGGCTCCGACAGGGACGCAGCATTCTGGACTCGGTGGGCGAGCGGGCGCGGCAGTTGGAGCGACGCGTGGGACCGTCGGACCGGAACAAGCTCGATCAATTCTTCACCGGCGTCCGCGATCTCGAACAACGCCTGCACAAGAGCGAGCAGTGGGAGCATCAACCCAAAACCACCGTCGCAATGCAACCGCCGCAGGACATCGACGATCCCGGTGCCCTAATTGAACGAACGCGAGTAATGTTCGACCTCGCCCGCCTCGCGATCGACACCGACTCGACGCGGCTAATCTCGATATTCGTCTACCAGAATGACGCCAAACCGAACATCGCTGGCGTCGATACCGGCACGCATCCGTTGACCCATCATGGCAACCAACCCGAGAAACTGGAGCAGCTCCAGCGCATCGAGGAAGCCCAATTCATGGAACTGGCGACGCTGCTCGGCGGTTTGGACGCACGCAAAGCTGGTGGCCAGTCGCTGCTCAACCAGACCGCGGTCATCTACGGCACGTCGCTGGGCAACGGCAACTCGCACGCGAACACCAACTTGCCCGTTCTCGTCGCTGGCGGTGGCTTTCGGCATGCCCAGCATCTCGCGCTCGGCGGTACACGTGATTATCCGTTACCAAATTTGTTCGTAAGCGTTCTGCAGCGGCTAGGTATTGAAACCGACACGTTTGCAAGCGCCACCGGCACGATGCGAGGCTTAGAGCTCGCATGACG
>JBGTCJ010000486.1:0-3144 GCA_041748895.1 Pirellulaceae bacterium | reverse complement strand
ACGCCGACGGCAGCATCTCCGGAGTCCTCGCACAGGGTATTGACCTCACCGAGCAACGCGAGGCAGAGGAAGGCCTGGCCCGCATTACCGCCGAGTCCGATTGGATGCGGCGGATGTTCGAAACGGCACTTTCTAACACGGCCGACTTCATTTACCTCTTCAACACGGCCGGGCAATTCACCTACGTCAATAAAGCACTCCTCGATCTTTGGGAGAAAGACCTCTCGCAGGCCGTGGGATGCACGTTCTTCGATCTGGACTATCCACCGGATCTCGCGGCGCGTCTGCAGCGTCAGGTCCAAGAAGTCATCGACACAGGCCGACCGGTACGCGACGAGACTCCCTACACGAGTTCGTTGGGGACGGCAGACTACGAATACATCTTCATGCCCGTTTTCGGAGCCGACGGGATCGTCCAGGCCGTTGCCGGCTCAACGCGCGACGTCACCGATCGCAAACGGGCGGAGGAGGCGCTTCGGATCAGCGAACGGCGATACCGCGCTCTCGTCACCGCGACGACCGACGTCGTGTATCAAATGAGCCCCGATTGGTCAGAAATGCGTGAATTCGATGGAGGGAATTTCATCGCCAGCAACGCGCGTCCGATCCGCGACTGGATGACGCGAAACCTGCCGGCAGACGAGCACGAACGCGTCACCGCAGCGATCGGCAAGGCGGTCGCCGAAAAGCGTGTGTTTGAACTGGAGCATCGGGTCAATCGTCTCGATGGATCGATCGGATGGACCTTTTCAAGAGCCATTCCGCTTCTCGATGATGCCGGGAATATCATCGAGTGGTTCGGAACCGCGAGCGATGTGACGCGGCGAATGGAGGTTGAGGAGCAGCTTCGGGATATTCGCTCGCGTATGGAAGCAGTCCTCAGCACAGGCGCGATCGGCACCTGGGCTTGGGACGTGCAAGCCGACCGATTCTATGGCGATGCAAGTCTCGCAAAAATGTTCGCGATCGGCATCGAAAGCGTTTCGGGCGGTCAATTGGCCCAAATCGTCGACTCCGCTCATCCCGACGATCGACCGCGAGTCGAGGCTCTGATCAACCAGGCGATCGCGGCGGGCGATCGCTACGAAGCCGATTATCGCATCGCCCAACCCGACGGTACGTGGAAGTGGGTTACCGCGCGTGGCCAGGTCGACCGTGATTCATTGGGCCGCGCGACTCGCTTTCTTGGCGTCGCCGTGGATGTGACCAACTGGAAGCGGACCAAGGAAGAGTTGGCGCGTGTCACAGACGAATCCGAACGATTGAAACGGATCTACGAAACGATTCTCTCGAATACTCCTGACTTTGCCTATGTCTTCGATCTCGAACGTCGCTTTGTGTACGCGAACGAAATTTTGCTGCAGATGTGGGGCAAGACCGCGGATCAAGCAATCGGAAAGACGTTCTTGGAAATCGGCTACGAACCTTGGCATGCCGAAATGCACGAACGCGAGATCGAGCAGGTCAAGGCGACGCGGAAACCGATCCGCGGCGAAGTCCCGTTCAACGGAACTTTTGGACGTCGCATCTATGATTACATCTTCGTTCCGGTTTTCGGGGCCAATGGCGAAGTCGAAGCGGTCGCCGGAACCACGCGCGATGTGACCGAGCGAAAAAAGGCCGAAGAAGCGCTTCGCGATGCGGACCGGAAAAAGGATGATTTCCTCGCCGTTCTGGCGCATGAGCTCCGAAATCCCCTCGCGCCGATTCGCAACGGCCTGCAGGTCATGAGATTGGCTCAGGGTGACAAAGCCATCATTTCGGAGGCACAAGAGATGATGGAGCGTCAACTCACCCATATGGTCCGTTTGATCGACGACCTTCTCGACATCTCACGGATCACCCGCAACAAAATGAAATTGGTGCGCCGTCAGGTAACGCTCGCCGATGTCGTTCGAAACGCGGTGGAAGCGGCCAGTCCGGCGATCCAAGAGTTTGGCCACGAGCTCATGGTCCAGCTACCCGATGAGTCCATCGTGCTCGACGCCGACCTCACGCGGCTCGCTCAAGTCTTCTCGAACCTCCTTGCCAACAGCGCCAAGTACACGCCGCAAGGGGGCCAGATTTGGCTTTCGGCCGAGCGAGTTGGGAACCATGCGGTGGTATCCGTGCGCGACACGGGCGTGGGCATCCCGTCCGATGCCTTGCCAACGATCTTTGACATGTTTAGCCAAGTCGACCGAGCCGTCGAGCGAATTGCAGGTGGCTTGGGAATCGGTTTGGCTCTTGTCAGAGGGCTCGTCGCGATGCATGGCGGCACAGTGGACGCGGCGAGCGTCGAAGGCGAAGGGAGTCACTTCACCGTTCGTCTTCCCATATCGGAGAAGGGGTCCCGCACACCCGGGACTGCGCCCGATACAACCCCGCAGCAGAATTCACGTCGGCGAGTACTCGTGGTCGACGACAACCGAGACGGGGCAGACTCGATGGCAACGATGCTGCGGTTGCTCGGCAACGAGGTCACGATGGCTCATGACGGGATTGAAGCCGTTACCGTAGCCGGCGACTTCCACCCCGATTTTATCCTGATGGACGTCGGACTACCCAGACTCAATGGCCTGGAGGCGACTCGACGTATTCGCGAACAGGCATGGGGACGACGCCCGACCATCATCGCACTGACCGGTTGGGGCCAGGAGAACGATCGTGAAAAGTCCCGTGAAGCCGGGTGCGATGGGCATCTGGTCAAGCCCGTGAAACTGGCAGATCTCGAGGCGCTTTTGGAGTCACTTCGTACGCAATTCAGCTGATCGCGCAAGAACTGGTGACAACTACAAAACCGAGACGTCTACACTGAGCGGTGGGTGCCGTTCGCGGAAGAACGGCGACCGTCCATTCCGCGTTAACTCACAACCTGCGGCAACTCCGCCGGACGTGGCGCGATCAATAGCGGTAGTGATCCGGCTTGTAAGGACCGTCGATCGGCACATTCATGTACTCGGCTTGTTCCGGTGTCAACTTGGTCAGCTTGACGCCGAGCTTGTCGAGGTGCAGACGCGCGACTTCCTCATCGAGTCGTTTGGGGAGCATGTGGACCGAGACCTCAAACTCCTCGCTCCGCTGCCAAAGCTCGATTTGAGCCAGCACTTGGTTGGTAAACGACGTGCTCATCACAAAGCTCGGATGCCCCGTGGCGCAGCCGAG
>JBGTCJ010000485.1:0-6304 GCA_041748895.1 Pirellulaceae bacterium | reverse complement strand
CACGTGGGAGGTAGCAGCACGATTCGCGTCGGCTTGATCGGCTGCGGCGGACGTGGAAACGGCGCCGCGGTCAACGCGATGAATGCGGGCAGTGATGTTCGCATCACCGCGATGGGTGACCTATTCGAGGAATCGATTCGCACATCGAAAAAGTCTTTGTCGACAAAGAACCCGGAGCAGTTCGAGGTCGATGACGACCATTGTTTTGTCGGCTTTGACTGTTTCGAGCGCGTCATCCATAGCGATGTCGATGTCGTGCTTTTGACATCACCACCCCACTATCGCCCGGCTCAAATCGAATCAGCCATCGCCGCGGGCAAACATGTGTTTGCCGAAAAGCCGATCGCGACCGACCCGGTGGGTGTGCGACGCGTGCAAGCCGCCTGTGAGCAGGCCGATGCAAAAGGGCTCAACATCGTCAGTGGACTCTGCTGGCGATACGACAGGGGCGTGCGTGAGACGATGGCGCGTATCCAGGACGGCGCGATCGGCAAGGTCATTTCGACTCAGGCAAATTACCTCGCCTCGCCGGTATGGATCCGCCCGCGTAAACCGGGGGAGAGCGAAATGCAGTATCAATGTCGTAATTGGTACTACTTCACTTGGCTCTCGGGCGATCACTGTGTCGAACAATTCATCCACAGTATCGACAAGGCTCTTTGGCTTCGAAACGATCAACCGCCGGTGAAAGCCCATGGACTCGGCGGTCGTCAATTGCGAAGCGACCTCACGCAGGGAAACATTTACGACCACTTCGCGATCATCTACGAATGGGCCGACGGCTCTCGAACGCATGCCAACACGCGTCAGATGGCCGGTTGCTTCAACCAAACCGAAGACTTCATCTTTGGCAGCGACGGGACCGCCAAGCTGATTGCCCACCAAATCCAGGGCAAGCAAGATTGGGCATTTAGCGAAAAAAAGGTGACGATGTACGAACAGGAGCACATCGAATTGTTCGATGCGATCCGCGGCAATCGCCCCCGTATCAACAACGGTTCGTACATGTGCGCGAGCACGTTGATGGCCATTTTGGGACGCGAGGTCTGCTACTCGGGCAAGGAATTGACTTACGACCAAGTCGCCGCCAGCCCGCAGGACTTCAGCCCACCGACCTACGATTGGGATCAAGCACCGCCGGAGGCGATCGTCGCCGCACCAGGAAAGTACGCTTTTCCTCTAGCATGAACGGCAAAAAAGAACGATTCGTGATCTCGAGGTGACCCCGATCTGTTTTCAGTCGGGATTTCACCCTCTGCCAGCTTTCGTTACCCATCCATCTTCAAGGGCTACCCGTGATGTGCAAGGTCAGATTTCAGTGGCTGTCGGCCTTCGTGCTGACAATCGTCCTGGGCGGGTGCATGAAGGCGAAGGCGCCGTCACCCACGCCTCAGGCCGACGCAGGCCCTGCGGCGAGTGAGGCCGATGCGACGCCGCGGGAAACGATTGGCAAGACAACACAGAACGTACTCAGCCTCACCGAGGCTTTGGCAGACGGGGCCGTCTTGGCGGAGACGAGCGTTCCGGTAACCGATCCGTTGTCACAAAGCGCCGCCGCTTACCGAACGACCGTCGGAAAACTGGGGGCGATGGCCGTGAAGCAGGCGATCGACATTCGCAACGCGCAAAGCATTCAGGACCCCAAACCGCTGACACACGCCCAGTTCTTGGCCGAAATCATTCGACCCGGTCAACCCGATGGTATCGCGCTGGCGATGCTACCCTATTACCAAGAATACGCTTGGGACGAAGCTGGCCAAAGCTTGGTCGTCGTCGATTTCCCGTCCCGCATGGAGGCGAGAGAGAAGCAAAGGGAGTCCAACTGACGGGGCAATGCGGTCGGTTTTGCATCCGGCAGCCGATAACGGTATTGAATCGACGATGAATGCCTTTCCACCCGACGAGTCTTCCTCGGCGCCGACATCTCTGCTAGAGGGTGATTGGGCCGCGCCGATCCAGCCAGACCAAGAATGGGCGAATGCGTTGACACACGGGACCGCGGCGATCGTTTGGATCGCGGTCGGCATCCCGGTCGTCAGCACCGCCGCGCGCGATTCGATAGCGATCGCCATCGCCTGCGCGGCATTCATCCTGTCTGCCGTGGCGGTATTCGTCGCGTCGACTTTGTCCCACTACTGGATCCACAATCACCGACTTCTCGAACGCATGCGAGCTTGGGACCAGGGGCTGATCTACGTCATGATTTCGGGAACGTACACGCCGTTCATCTCTCGTTTTGCCGCCCAGTCGATTCGCGACCCCTTGTTGATCGGCATCTGGGTTGCGGCCGCGATCGGGTTCTACTCAAAGGTCTTTGCGAATCACCGTATCAACGGGATCAGTACGGCCTCGTATCTGGCGCTGGGTTGGATACCGGCGATTCCCATGATCGGCCGGGTTCCGATCGGTGTTCTGCTTTGGATGGCGGCCGGTGGCGTGATCTACACGCTCGGGGTCGTGCTTCTGTTGAACGACACACGACTGAAGTACCTTCATGCGGGATGGCATCTCTGCGTGATCGCCGCTGCCGCCTGCCACACGTGGGCCATCTACTGGTACGTCGCCCTTGGTCAGGTCGCCTGAACCGGTTAGGGCGTCGAGAACTCGGGCGGGATCGGATAGTTCTTCTCCGCCGCCGCGGGTCGAGTGGTGATCAGGATTGTCGGAGCCTCCGGCGTTGAGGAAGGATCAACGACCCAGATCAAGGATTGCTTCGCGTCACGGATGCTTGCGATGCTCTTGTCCGGATTGGCTTGTCGGACAATCTCGGTAACGGCCGCCCGAAGCGGTTGATCGCGCATCTGAAAATCGCGAATCTGTTGGTTTTGAGTGATCCCCTGCTTCTCGAGATCGGCGCCGACAATTCGAATCGTCAGTGGCGGATTTCCTGCTGGCAGCGTCCGCGCGAATTCGTCCCGGATCGTCTCGACAGCGAATTCCAATGACTCCTGATCGAAACGGACGCTCAAGTTCATGTCGAGCATCTGTTCGACGGAAAGCATCCGTTCCGAGGACTGACGCGGAATCATGGGTGCCGCGGCCTGAGTCGAGGGCGCGATGGCGAGCAGCGTCGCTAAAACGACCTGGGGAGCGCCTTCCGCGGGCAAATAGAAGTTGGCCATTGGCAGCCTATCCGAGATACCCAGACGCATCTGCTCGACGAGCGCGCGAAAATAGCGCGGTAAACGGATCGCGAGCGGGCGCCACGAGGGAGGCACGTCGGTGTCCACCAAAAACGATTCTGCCCAATCGGGCCACGCCGAGAACGCCTGTTCAAGTCGATGAAGGATCGCCGGCGGTTCGACCGTGCTTCCGGGTGACAACCGCAACTCGCCATACCACTGGCGCGACAGGTCAAACGAAACCATCGCCGCGTTGACGTCGGGCATGAGGAACGTTCGCATCGGCTCGGCGATCCGCGTCGCAAACCGATCGATCCACTGGCGTCCGTCGGCAAACAGAAAATTAGGTGTCAACAAGACGACGACTCCCGCTTGGTCGCTGGAACGATCCCACAACTGTTGCAATGACCGCGAGAGGACGATCGATTCGCCATCGACCTCCGCGACCCGTTCGATCAACTCGAGCGGGCCTACGGTGTAGCGATTCACTTGCGTGGCGTCGTCGAGCGTGTCGCCTGGAAAATAGAAGGCGTCCGCTTCGGCCGCTTCTCCGGAGTAGATCGCCTTGCCGTCTCGCGTCCGCGCCGCCGAAAGATCAAACCGCTCCCGCAGCGCGAGGATCGTGGTCGCGCGACTCAGGTCAACCGTCAACGTCGAGAGCAGTTTGCCCGACTGATTCGTCGTCGCGGCGATGGTCAGCCGATCGATTTCGCTCGCAGGCACGCCTGTTCGCTGCTGAACCAAGGTCGAGACCGCAGCAAGGTCTGACCCGAACCACGAACTCCAGGGCACTTCGGGACTCCGCTGGAGTAAGTCGCGCCAACGGATGGTGACGATCATCTGCGGTCCCGGCGGCAGCAAATCCAAGGAAACCGCTGACGAATCGGCCCCCCAAGGAGGCTCCCAAAGCAATCGCTGATCGTCAACCAAATCGTACGTTCGCAGGCTCGGCGAGGCACTCGGAGCGGGCGTCGAGGGCGCGGTGCCAAACGACCCGCTCGCAGCGGTCGATGAGGGGGATGTGCGTGGATCGTCAACCGATGGCGCCGCTCGATCGGCTGCGACGCGAGGCGTGAAGGTATTCCCGCTAAGGTCACGACGGGGTCCCTGCGGGGCAGTCCTCACGAGGATGGCGAGCAATCCCATCAGGATCGCAACGGCCGCCGCCCCAATCAGAACAGGACCGCGCCGCCTGCGACGCGCCCTCCTCCGCAGTGGTGGGGCCGAAGGTTGTGCTCGCGAGGGTTCGTCTCGGCGACCAGCGAGTTCGTCTCCAAGGTTCGGACCCGCCGATCGCTCCGCCACCGGCTCGCTAGGGACGATCGGCTTTGCGGTTGCGTCCGGTCGCTGGGTAGAGGGCATCAAGCCGTCGCTCGCCATCGTGCCGGTGAGCGCGGGCAGCCGTTGGATCGCCTCTCCCGCCACCGAGAGAGCGGTTGCAAAACTGGCGAGGTCCGCGAACCGCATCCGTCGGTCCTCACAAATCGCATGATAGATCGTTCGCAACAGTGGATCACCCGAGGCTCCCAATTGATGCGCCTGCAAAACATCCGCCGGAACGCCGGAGCTCGATTCGCCGGATCGCTGACCTGCTGCGTTGATGACCTCGCCGCTCAACAAATCGTGTAGCACTCGGCCGAGAGCGTACAGATCCGCCGAAGCGTCGGGCGCCGACGGCAACGGGTCAAGCGTCGGATCCCGATAGGCCGGGGCCAGCGGATCGTCGTCGAGCCAATCGTCCTCCAGCACGTTCGGTGCGGGCCGTTGGCCCAAACCGACCGCGTTTCGCAGCAGCCAAATCGATCGATCGTCGCCAACCCAAATGCGGTTGGGTGAAACGCCCCCGTGAACAATGGAAGCTCGGTGAAGCGTGTCGAGTGCACCGGCAATCACTCGACCAATCGCGACGACCGAACGCGCGCCGATCCTTCGATTTGCGGCCGCCGACCGATCGGCGAGGGTTTTGCCATCGGGCAACTTTGAGACAATCAGACCGCCCCAGGGCTGCGAGCTCGGTCGAGGATCAGGTGACGACGGATGGTCGGCATCGATGTACTTTAGCGGCTGCAGCCCGTCGGCGTGCACCGCAGCGTGGGCGCGACAAGCGGTCGCATCAAAGGGGTGCGATGCCTGCCGCGTCTTAGCAAAACGATAAATGAAGACGTCCTCACGGTCGGCGACATGACGGCCGTGGTACCACCGGGTCAGTGGAGACGTCTTGCACCGATCGACAAGCGCGTAGTCTCCCTGACGAAGTTCGTGCCCGCGACCCGCCACGAGCCTCTCGGCTTCAAAACGCGTGAGGACGCGTTGACTGATCAGGAATTTCGCCAGGACAACTGGGTCCCCGTCCCCACCGACGCCGGTCGCCGCAACATATTTTTGCTGCCACGCCCGCACCGATGACTTATCGAGCAAACCGAACTCGACCGCCTGCTGCCAGATACGTTTGATACTTACCGCCATGAGTTGCTCCGCGACCCGCCATTTTAATCATCTTGATCGTCTCGCCGAGTCCCTGGCTTATCGAGGGCCAGCGGCTCAAGTGGCGACCCCTTGGGATTGCGACTAGATTATCCAACAGCATTCTTGAACCCACTGTCCTGAGAGGCGACCCATCCGGTGGATATTGTTTTTCTTTCTACCGAGGCGGTGCCTTTCGCCAAGACCGGTGGATTGGGTGACGTCTGTGGCACGCTACCCAAGGTACTGGGGAAACTTGGCCACCGCGTCGCCGTGATCATGCCCGCCTTTCGCTCGGTTCACGAGGCGGGACTTCCGATCACCGTCACCGACGTTAGTTTTGCAATCCCGATGCGTGACAAGATCGTCGGCGCCCGGTTGTTGCGCTGTGAACTCCCATCATCGCGAGTGCCGGTTTACTTCATTGACCAACCGCAGTACTTCAATCGCGACAAACTCTATGGTGACTCCTCCGGGGACTACCGCGATAACTGTGAGCGATTCTCATTCTTCTGTCGCGCCGCGATTCATGCGATCACTCGATTGGGTTGGCCGGTCGACATCGTTCATTGCAACGATTGGCAAACCGGTTTGGTCCCCGCTTACATGAGCTACCGGTTCGAATCTCACGCTTGGATGCAACGCGCCCGAAGCCTGATCACGATTCATAACCTTGCGTACCAGGGCCAGTTCTGGCACTGGGACCTTCCTTTGACCGG
>JBGTCJ010000484.1:0-12939 GCA_041748895.1 Pirellulaceae bacterium | reverse complement strand
TGTTCATTGCGGCCTATTGGGCGGGAATTCGTTGGTCCATCTGGATTTCATCGCCTCAGACGCGGCGATGGGTTCGGCAAGCCACTTCAATTTGCGTAGCGATTCTGGGGGCTACCGTGGCGCAGCGATACAGCGAACGCTACTGGATCGAACCGCATCAAATGGCGTATCGGGTGCTGCTGAATAAAATTCGCCAAAACGTGGACTCGTCGACCAAGCAGATTCATGTCATTCGCCAGGCTACCGACGAGGGTTTGAGCGGAAGGGTGTTCATTGAATGTTTCGCTCGTCCCGCATTTGAGCGCGAATGGGCAATCGGTGATTTGGTCCGACTCGGGATCCGAGACTCAGGGGTCAAGACAGCCCATCTCGCAATCACCTGTGGCTCGTCGGACGAACCGATTCCCGACGAAGAGGGTACCGTGGTGCTCGACATGCGAACGATCACCAGCTACCGCCGCCCCGCCGAAATCGCGGCCGCTCATTCGGCACAGTGACGCGAAAGCAGGCGATGCCGCACCAGCGCAATCGTCTTCGATGGTCATCAGCCGTTTGGATGGGGGGGGTATTCGGACAGCGGCTACGTCGGAGTGCGTGTTGGCGAAGGCGTTCTTGTCGCCCTTGCTGATTGCCAATAAAACAATGTCCTGCGTTCGCCCATGCCTTCGCCATGGCCGTTTCTCGACAAGCCGTCCACTTCGGAGTTCCATTTGATGCCCAGCGTTTGCCTCGATGAAGGCCTGGTCAAAGGTGATAGCGTTTCCGCCATCCTCGATTCGGCGCTGGACGCGGGACAAGGTTTGCTCCGATTGACGCCGACCTGGGTTCCCCGCTCGTTCCTCCACCCAGGTCGCCGTATCAAGTTGCATCCCAGCGACTACTACCGATTCGGCGCGGATCGCGGCGGTATCGATGAACGCTGGTTCGGCAGCACGACCGAGGCCGCCAACGAAAGACGCGTTTGGCATGAGGGACTCAGCTTCTGTCTCTTCGAGGGAAAGAAGTTTTTGCTCCGTGATGCCGTCGCCGAGCGCGGCGCCGATCTGGTCGGTAAACCGATCTTCGACCGATACAAGCGATGGCCGGTCTATTCCAAATTTTTTGACAACATGGGGCCAATTCCGCACCACATGCACCAAAGCTTCGAAGATGCGGCGCTGGTGGGGCAGGAGGGGAAGCCCGAAAGCTACTATTTCCCACCCCAGTTGAACAATGTCGACAACAACTTTGCTTACACGTTCATGGGACTCGAACCGGGAACTCGCCCCGAGGATGTCCGTCGTTGCCTGGAGAACTGGAACGAGGGTGACAACGGCATGCTCGACCTCAGCCGTGCCTACCGACTCAAGCGAGGCACCGGTTGGTTGATCCCGCCGGGAGTGCTTCATGCCCCCGGATCGCTGTGCACCTACGAACCACAGTGGGGCAGCGACGTCTTCGGCATGTATCAGTCGATCGTTGAAGGGCGCTATGTCCCGTGGTCACTGTTGGTCAAGGACATGCCCGAGGAGAAACATCAGGATCTCGATTTCATCGTCGGCCAACTCGATTGGGACAAGAACGTCGACACGCACTTCAAGCAGTCCAATTATCTCGAGCCGATTCGCGACGATGCCAAGAGCGGCAACGGGTTCGAAGACCTGTGGATCGTCTACGGCACGGTCGATGGCGAGCAATTGTTTAGCGCCAAGGAGTTGACGATCCAGCCCGGCGCGAAATGCACCTTGCAGGATCCCGGTGCCAGCTCCTGGATCACCGTCCAGGGACGGGGCCAAATGGGCGCGCTCGATCTTCAGACTCCCGCAATGATTCGTTTTGGTCAGAACACGACCGATGAGGTGTTCATCACGCACCAGGCCGCGACGGCGGGTGTGGAGATCGAGAACACCGGCACCGAACCGTTGGTCGGTCTGCGGTACTTCGGTCCCAATGTCCACAGCAACCTGCCCAAGGCGGGGAGCTGAACGGCGCACCACTGTCCATTTCTGAAGTCGCCTCCCTTTCGCTCTCCAATGCCGAATTGAAACATGTCTAGCAGCAACGATTCGCTCCATCCCCACAGCTTTCCTAAACTTCACAATGCCGCTTGGCCCGGTGTTGTCGGTAAAGGGGGCGACGATAACGACCCGCCGATCGAGCTCGATACGATGCTCGACTTGACGGCAGCGGCGGAGGTCGATGGTCGCAAGTTCGATGGCGTTGACCTATTCCTTTTCGATCCCCATGTCTCGATCGATGCGACTGACGACGAACTCGAGGATCTCGCCCGCCGCGTCAAAAGTCGTGGGCTGGTGATTGGAAGCGTGGTGGCACCGGTGTGGCCGCCTACCGGCGGTGGTTCGGCGGCGGGAGGGCCCGAACAGGTTGAGGCATTCTTGACGCAGGTCCGAAAGGGATGCCAAATCGCAAGGAAACTGCGTGAGCTCGGCGTCAGGCCTTACGGTGTGGTGCGGATCGATAGCGCCACCTCGGTTTCGGACTGGATCGCCGACTCTGACGGCAATCAGTCGCGGATCGCGGACACCTTCAAAGCGGCCTGTGATATCGCGGAGGAGTACGACGAACGGCTGGCTGCCGAGGGTGAGATCTGCTGGGGCGGGATGCACTCCTGGCGTCACATGGTGGACCTACTCGAACGCGTCGGTCACCCCGAGCGACTCGGTTTTCAGGCCGACATGGCGCACACGCTGCTTTATCTGCTGGGTTACAACGCACCGGATGATGCCATTCTTCCGCCCGATTTCGACTGGAGCGACACGGCGAAAAAGCAAGCGGCGCTGAAGCAATTGACGCATGCCCTTCGGCCATGGACGATCGACTTCCACGTCGCTCAGAACGACGCATCGGTGCACGGGACCGGCAGCCACGACAAGACCGGGAGGCACTGTTTGCCCTCCGATCCGGGCGGCAAGCTCGACATCGCGGCAGATGCCGCATTCTGGCTCCGCGATGAGCACGGCGATGTGTTGCACAACTGCCGCCACATCTGCTGGGACGGATGCATGTTCCCCAATGCCGTGATGCATCAGGCCGACACCTGGAACAGCATCCTCGCGGCGATGCTCTCGGTCCAGGACGCACACGGCTGGAACGAATAGCATTCTGTCATCTCTGTCTCTCTTCACTTCCTCGGGTCCCGATGAGGACTCGCCGTCCCGCACCCGCGACCTATCATGAAAAATCTCAACATCGGCATGATCGGCTATGGTTTCATGGGCAAGGCACATAGCAATGCCTACGCCCAAGCCAACCATTTCTTCCCTTGCGAGTACCGTCCTGTGCTCAAGGCGCTGTGTGCGCGAAACAAAGACAAGGCGAAGGGATTCGCAAGCAATTGGGGTTACGAATCGATCGAGACCGATTGGAGGGAACTGCTCAAGCGGGATGACATCGACGCCGTTGACATCTGCACGCCCAACAATCTGCACAAGGAAATCGCGATCGCCGCCGCCAAGGCGGGCAAGATGATCCTCTGCGAGAAGCCGCTGGCGATGAACACCGCCGAGGGCGAAGAGATGTGCGCGGCGGTCGAGCAGGCCGGTGTCAAGAACATGGTTTGGTACAACTATCGTCGGGTTCCTGCGGTGACGTTGGCCAAGCAATTGATCGACGAGGGGCGTCTCGGGAAGATCTTCCACTACCGCGCCAACTTCCTGCAGGACTGGACGATCAACGCCGATGTCCCGCAGGGCGGTGCGGCAACGTGGCGTTTGGACGCCGAAGCGGCCGGCAGCGGCGTGACCGGAGACTTATTGGCACACTGCATCGATACCGCCATTTGGCTCAATGGCGGCATCCAGGATGTTTCGGCGATGACCGAGACATTTGTCAAGGAACGGACGCATGCCGAGACGGGGAAGAAGCAGCCGGTCAAGATCGACGACGCTTGTTCATTCTTTTGTCACTTCGACAACGGTTCGCTGGGCCTCTTCGAGTCGACGCGGTACGCGCGAGGTCACAAGGCGCTCTACACGCTGGAGATCAATGGGGAGCATGCCTCGATCCGCTGGGACCTCCACGACCTGCATCGGCTTCAGTACTTCGATCACGGCGACGATTCGATCGTTCGCGGTTGGCGGAGCGTTCACGTCAGCGACGGCGACCAGCCCTACATGGGCAATTGGTGGGTGCCCGGGCTGCAGATCGGATACGAACACACCTTCATCCACCAGGTGGCCGATTTTCTGAAGTCGCTCGAAACTGGCGAAGAGGCGAGACCGCATTTCCGGGACGCGCTCGAGACGCAAAAGGTCTGCGACGCGGTGCTAGAAAGCGCCGCCGACCGCACCTGGAAGACAGTTTGACCTGCGTCGGTTGTGGTTAACGCGAGGACGCGATCGCATCGCGATACGCGTCGACGGTCAGGTCCCCGCAACTCACCCAACTGAAGCGACGGGCGCGTTCGAGTCCGGCTCGGGTGAGTGACTGCCTCAGATGGGCGTTGCTTTCCACTTGCAACATGGCATTGGCCAGCTCATCGATCGAGGTGGCCGAGACGAGTAAACCGGCATCGCCGACGACTTCGGGAAGTGACGAATTGTTCGAGGTGATTACGGGGGTGCCGCATTGCATCGCTTCCAAGGGTGGCAACCCAAATCCTTCGTAGAGCGACGGATAGACGAATGCCACCGCGTCACTGTAGAGCGGCGACAGATCTTCATCGTGCACATACCCAGTGATCAAGATCCTTTCCTTCTCCCTTCCTGCCACGTCGTCGATTAACGATTGGATGTGCCAGCCCGTGGCGCCGACAAGGATCAAATAAACGTCCTCATCGAGTTGCGATCCGAGCTGTCGGAAAGCCTCAATCAAACGTTGAAGGTTCTTGCGGGGCTCTAGCGTACACACGCTCAGAAAGTATCGTGCGTGGGGGGGAATACCCAAGCGTTCCCGAACCGCCCGCTTCCGCTCGACATCATCGCACGGGTAAAAGTGGTCAGCGGCCGCGAGCGGCGTTACCCTGACGCGAGTCGGATCCAGATCAGGCCTGTACTCAAGCATGTCACGCCTTGTGCTCTCCGAAATGCAGAGTAGCCAATCGTCGGGTGTCAGCGTCTTCAATGTGTGGACCGTTCTTTCGCAGATTCCTGCCTCGAAATAATCGGGAAATTTGATCGGAATCAGATCGTAGACCGTGAGCACCCTTGCGAGTCCGGACTGAGGTCGCTCGAACACGGGTAGTGGGTAGAAGGGGCTGTGAATCACATCAAATCCCGTCAGGGATTTGCGATTCAGCGCGGTCTTTTCTCGTAGCCGCTTGATCGTTGGTAGGGAATGCCGAACGAGAGGGTAGAAATGGGTAGATGATAAATAGTCGATCGGGCGAGCCACCCAATCAAGAACTCGCCTGAGCGTAGTTGACGCGACCACGGGGCGGCAAAGCGAGATATCCTCTCTCAGCAGATCGATCACATCGGGCAAGTGGTCAGGGTTACCGAATCCACCCCAAAACAGCTCAATGTCCTCCCGCCGAGCGAGGTACCGGGCGACGTTCTCGACCACTCGATAAACCCCCGTTCTTGCACGTTCGCTACGCTTTGCGGCGCCAAGGACGGAAAGGTCGTAGAGGACACGCATGACAGAACTTCAACAACCGAGCACTTGGGTCACCGGGAAACCAGATTGATGACGGCTGTCAGGCCCGTCGGAATTCGTCGGGCCGCGTGATCGCTGATCCGCCGCAGAAGCCGTTGCCCACGAACATGAGCCACGCGGTCTGTCGGAAAGCCCGCGAAACGGGCTGTTCGAAGCACCAACCCCAATGGACCGATGTAGCCGCAGGCCATCGGATCGCACAGGTGCTCAAGCAACCGGTTCGTGGGCAGCATCAACTCGGGCACGATCTTGGGCTGAGTCGAAGGTGCGACCTGCCCGATCAGCGAAAGCAGCGACTCATCTGTGTAATACCGCAGATGGGTCGTATCGATGTAGGTCGAAAACACAAGGTTGAAGGGAAGCATTTCGTCACCCCGCCGTGGTACGGCCAGTATCAATCGTTTCGAGCAGACGCGAATCAATTCGGATAGTGCCGCCCTGTCATCGACATGTTCCAACACATCGAAGCAAAAAACCGAATCGAAAGAGGCGTCAGGAAAGGGCAACCGTGTGATGTCGGCAGCGCGAAAATCGAGCCGTGGGAACCGCTGCCGCGCTGTCTCCAGAAAGGTGTCGTGCAAGTCGATCCCCACGGGTTCGAATCCTTTCTGCGCCAGATACTCACAATAGCCTCCGCCGCCACATCCAGCATCGAGCACACGCGGTCCAATCAAGTGTTCGTCCAGAAGGGCCGTGCGGCCAGGATTCAATTCCCCGCTAACGCTCGACCATTGATACCGCATCGCGTTCTCAAGCGAGTACCCGCCCAACTCTGTCATGGATGAGCTCCGGGGCGAAACTTCCATTGCAACGGAGGTCGAACCACACCGGGTAGTGCCTCCGAAGCCACACCGTGTCCCCGCAGATCGCTGACATGGAACTGGATGCACTCCTGTTCGAGAAAGTCACCGATACTCTCCGGCGGTCGATCGATACCGAAGTCGACCCGATATCCGCCCTGATTGAGCAGGTTCGCCGGTATGGTGCAGGAAACTCGCCAGTGGCTTTGCCGGGGCGTGTCGGTTGACGCATGAAGAGTCATGTTGGAACCGAAGAGAGTCACATTTTCATCGTTTCGAACGATCACCCCGATTCGCACACCGGACACGGGAAGAATCGCACAGAAATCAAAAGTCAAATCGATAGGATCATCGGTTGAGAACGTCCCGCTCGCGGTTCCATCGCCATGGCGTGAGGCAAACCGGATCGGGGATAGCTGCGGCTTTCCGGCAAGATCGATCGTCTCTTCACGACTCCAAATTCTTAGGGATCTCTCCTGTGGCCCTCTCAGACTCAGGTAGCGATTGACCACGTCATCGCTCGAACCGCTCGCGGTCAGTTCACCCTTCTCCAAAAGGATCGCCCTTCCGCAGAGTTTGCGAACCGCCCCCATATTGTGGCTGACGAATAAAACGGTGCGACCGCTGGTGGCGACCGTTTGCATCTTCCCAAGGCATTTCGCTTGAAATTCGGCGTCGCCGACTGTCAGCACCTCATCCACGACTAAGATTTCCGCTTCCAAATGAGCGGCGACGGAAAAACCCAGTCGAACTCGCATCCCCGACGAATAACGCTTTACCGGCGTTTCCAGAAAATCGCTGACGCCCGCGAACTCGACTATCTCGTCGAATCGATGACGGACCTCGCGTCGAGTCATGCCCAAAAGCGTTGCGTTCATGAAGACGTTTTCGCGCCCGGTCAAATCCGGATGAAACCCGGTTCCTACCTCCAAGAGGCTCGCCACGCGTCCTTGAAGATCGATGCGGCCGGTGGTTGGGCTGGTGACACGAGAAATCAGCTTCAACAATGTGCTTTTTCCGGCACCGTTTCTTCCGATCACGCCCAAGACTTCTCCCCGCCGGACTCCAAAACCCACATCACGCAGCGCCCAAAAATCCAACCGGTGAGCGGCGGCACCGCGATCCGATGGCTCGCCGCGGTGACGAAGATTTCTAAATCTTCGCAGGCAGGCCGAAGCCATTTCCGAAAGCGAGTCGGCGTGGGTTACGCCCAGTCGATAACGCTTCCCCAAACCCTCGACTTGGACGACCGTTTCTGTCATGACGCGATAGGGGAGGTGGACGACGGGTGAAAGCAAGGGCAGTTGAATTCGGCAGAAGGGTCTCGATCGACAGAGATCAAATAACGTCGGCAAAGGTGGCTTCGGTACGACGAAAAAATTTGAGTCCCGCCCAAAGGACGATGAGCGACACGATCATGGAAGTAAAAAACATTCGCCAATCGGGAGGATCCGATCCGAGCATCGTCCAGCGAAACCCCTGCGTGATGCTGAACATGGGATTGAGATTCAAAATCCATTGCCAGCGGACGGGCACAAAACTCACGGGGAAAATGACGGGCGTTACATAAAACATGGTCTGTGTGAGGAACGGGACCACGTGTTTAACATCTCGAAAACGAACATTCAGCGCCGTGAGCCAAACGCTCAGCGCAAGTGACGCGACACCAGCGGCGACAAAAAAAGCGGGCGACAGAAAGATTAGCGGCGACGGCATCGTCCCGAACAGTGGGAAGATCAGGATCAACACCGCAAACTGAATGAAAAAATCAATGGACGATACCCCGACAGCGGACAACGGCAAAATGAGGCGTGGAAAATAGGTCTTCGAGAGTAGGTTGGACTGTGAGACAACGCTTTCGGAAGCTCCGGCCAATGACGACGAAAAAAAATTCCATATCACCAATCCCGAAAACACGAACAGCGGGTACGCGTGGGGTGAACCACTTTGATCAAAACCCGCGAACCTTCCAAACACAAGTGTAAGAATAATGGTTGTGATGACCGGACGGATCACCGCCCAACTCACCCCCAGCACGCTCTGGCGGTAGATCACAGAAATGTGGCGTAGCGTTAGCAAACCGAGCAATTCGCGGTACCGATAGAGTTCGCGAAAATCCGGCAGTGGCCACCCGCTCACGGGGAGGATTGTCGTTCGCGGCCAACGCGATTGAGGCAATTGGGCTTCGGATTCCATCAATCACGCGTCCAACGCTTGTTGGTAAACTTGAAGCATCTGTTTGGCGCAGTGATCCCAGGAGAACCTCGAAACGTTTTCGTGTCCTCCTCGAATCAATTGAGTCCGAACGTCACGGTCCTTAAGCGAGGTGACGCGTTCGGAGAGCTGCTCCCCAAGTCTTGGATCGAAAAACATCGCCGCATCTCCGGCCACCTCGCGAAACACCTCGATGTCGCTGCAAACCAGCGGGCAACCGTTAGCTTGTGCCTCGAGGCACGGTAATCCAAACCCTTCCTGAAAGCTTGGGAAGATCAAACAGTGCGCGGATTGGTAGGCCGCCTGAAGTTGAGAGTCCGAGATTTCTCCAAGATGCGAAATCCGGGGCTCCAGACCGTACCGGCGGATCAAGAGGCTCTCGGCTTCTGAAAAGGGAGGGCCAACGACGTCGAGTCCGAGATCACGCGGCCATCTTGAGTCTGCCATCGCTTGAATCACGCACCAGAAATTCTTGTAGCCCATCCGCATCCCCACGAACAACGCGCGAGAATTTTCGAGGTGACTCCCACGCTCTGGGGCAATATCGCTCCGCAGGTGATCGGCCCCCAAACGAACAAGAATCGCCTTGTCGGCAAAGTGAGGATAAAACTGGATCAACTCCCGCCGGGTCGCCTCCGAGTCGCAAGGAAGTGCATCTGCCTTCTCCAAGGAGTGTCGCTTGATCGGAACACTCTCGGCAAGCTCTCGAATGCAAATCGGGAAGTGCGATTCTGCAATCATGTCGTGGACCGTCACGATGACCCGGATGTTTGGATCGTTAGGTAGCGTGAACCCGGTGGGGTGAAAGAGGTCGCACCGGCGAAGTTCCACGGGATCGCGACGCTTGCTCACCTTTCGTGCGAGCCGCCTGGGTAGATCCCACCTCGTGATTTCGCGGCGGCGAGTTCCATAGTGCACGTGGATGCCCGATGGAATCGGCTGTTTCGGCTTGTTCTCAAGTCCAAGCACGTACTCCACATCGCTGCGCGTCCGAGACATGATTTCATAAAAAACTCGCCAGACACCCCTTTGCCGCGTACTTTCGAAAGCGCTTCCGTCGACCCAAACTTTCATGGCGTTTCAAACCGTTCGCTGTGATAAAACTTCGGTCGGAAGTATCTCGACCAGAGCCGAACCACAGAGCCGAATGTTCGCGATGAAATCCGGGCACGCGGGTCATCGAGGGATCTGCGAAGAATCTGGAGACTGAGAAGCATTGGCGATGTCGTCATGTCATCGAGCCGCTCAACAAGCCACTGGTTCCACGGTTCGCGTCGGCGACCCAGTCGCGAAGCGTCGGCCTGCGAAGCCGGAAGCAATCGCTCCAACTTTTCCCGAATCTGTAGCGCCTCCCTGCGAAAGTGGTTTTCCGCTGGGTCACTTTTGCTCAGTTCGAGCACCGTTTTGGACTGGCTGTGGAGCCGAAAGTAGGCTCCCGTCGTGCGTGAGTATGCCAGACGCGGATGTGCGCTCAGGTATCGGATCAGGAGATCCCAGTCGAATCCGTAATTCAGTGACCGGTCGATGCCGCCACAGTCTGCGATTTTCTCCGTCCGGTACCAGACGCCTGGCTGACTAAACGAATACCGGTCCGCTCGCAAAATCGATTTGGCCGAGAGGTTTCGATTTTCCATCACGTAACGCTCTTGATCGTCTTGGATCGCGGTCACACGAAAGGCGTAGGCGTCAATGGATCGCGTGAACTTCTGGCCGAGCTCCCGGAGCACGACTGGAGACAAGTGGTCATCGGAGTTGATCCAATTGAAAAGCTCCCCGTTTGCCAGCTCAAGTCCCTTATGAATCGCGTCGGACTGACCGTCGTCCTTTTCCTCGATGATTATGGAAATGTGATCGGAGTATTTTTCGATGATCTCGTGACTATTGTCGGTGCTGCCTCCGTCCACGACGATGTACTGCAGGTTAGGGTACCTTTGCAGCAGCACCGAGCGGATCGTTTGCTCGAGGTAGGCGCCCTGGTTGAAGCTGGGCGTGACGATCGTGATTCGCGGCCAAGAAATCGAGGCGGAAAAAAAGTCTGTCCTGCCCTCGGGAACCTCCCAAGGCCATCCCGTTTTGCTCGGCGGCGGGGCCGGTAGCGAGGACCCGTTCAACACCATGAAGCCCGCTGCAGATCGTCAATGAACTCGTCGTCGATGAACTCCCCAGGTTCAGTTGGGAAGGCCGTCAAGGAAGACGTAGTTGGGGAAAAGCGAACTGTACCACCTCACCCATTCCTGTTGGGACGCGCGAACCATTTTCGGTTCGACCGTATCCGCGACCGGAGCTCCCTCGAATCGTCGACTGATGAATGCGAGTCCGTCTCGGGCGTAGGTCCTCGTCGGCTTGTCGGGATCGCTCAATGCGTGGATCAGCGAAGGGACGACGTTCAACTGATCGCTTGTACCGAGCAATCTTGCCGCGACGCGGCGTGCCTGCCAGGACTGGCTTCCTCGTACGACCCGTTCGAGTCGAGCGATCTGAGCCGTGCGTAACTTTGGATCCGTCTCCAATTGCAGGTTATCGGGAATCGATTGCCCATCGAGACGGCTGGCATCATCACCCTCGAGCAAATCCAGTAGGTCGGTCACTGCTGCCGCGACCGGTTCGCCTTTGATTTGCGTGCCCTGCAGCGTGATTTTCGTGGTATCACTGGGAAGGCCTTGACCTCCCGCCAGGCTACCGGTCGAAATCGTCCCGATCGATTTCTTGGTGCTTCGAATCAAAAACAACACGGCAAAGGATGTGCTCACCGGGGCGCCGTTTTTCGACGCGTCTTTCAAGCCCCACGCTCCGCTGGAATCTTGCACGGCCATCAGTTCCTTGACGCCGCGATCGTACCAGTCGTTCGAAAGCGACTTGCCCATCGCGAGATCGAAAAAACTCTGGTAACGCTCGAGCGTGTACATCATGTAGTAATACCAATCGGCAGATGACGGGCGGCGATACGGATTCCGGTCTCGGAAGGTATCCATCTTTCGCGCGGCGGAAAGCACGGCTTCCGGCGTTAAAGGAGATTTCTTCTTCCTGGCCGCAATCGCATCCTCCCGTTCGACCGGTTTGAGCGCCTTCGGAAGGCCCTCGATCTGATTTCCCACAATTGAGTTTAGCCCCCAAAGCCGAAAGATATCGGCTGCGATCAACACGCTGCTGCCACCGGCGAGCGAGGTCGAGATCGACATCTCATGGGTCGGCTGCTTGATCAATCCTCTGCCCGGCCCAGGGTCATGCCCATGATACGGCCAAGCCCCGGAGACATCCTGGACTCGCGCCAGCCACGCGAGAGTCTTCGCGATTTGTTCGAGTGGCATTTCGATGTTGGCGCGGTCGAGCGTCCACAATGCGAGCACAACGTACTGGACCTGTGACACATCGCCGTGTTCATCGGTGGGATACCCAAACCCGCCATGACCCATCTGCAAGGCCAACATCGCCTTACCGAGCAATTCCAGTTCGTCGCGGTACCGACCGCTATCCATTTCAGTAAGAAACATAATCGAGACTGGGATCTCGTAGTGTGACTTCGGTTGGTGCTCCAATCTTCCTCGGTTGCCCTTGATCGCCGCGACAAACTGAAGTGCATGCTTCAGGCCAAGTTGGACCAGCGGCGCGTCGGGGTTACCTTCGGCCTTCAAGTGCGCCAGCGCGGCCAGCACCACCTGCCCATCGCCTCCGCCATACGGAGTCGACTTGAGTTCGGCCTCCGAAAGCCCCCCCAAATAGGTCACCGCGCGGTCGACCATCGCTCGAACCTCGGGATCCTCTGGGCTGTAAGCGAGTGCATGGGGCGTCAATTGAAACGCCGCGGCAAAGACAAGGAGGAAGGTTGCGAAAATCCGTAGCATCAAAAACGTGTCCTGTTCACGATCGCGAACGTGCCCTACACCCGTATCGCAGGAGTGCATTCCCTCTCAATTGTAGACGACATTCCGCAACCTCGTCATGCAACGGCCTGTGAAAAGAGATGCTTCGGCAAGTATCACTACGCCTAGGCGGGCCGATGGTTCCCCCGCTTGGCTCTCGTGACCAAAAACCAACCGGTAAAATCATCTCTTCCTAAGACGATCGATATCGCGGCTGACGCTGGTGTGCTGCCGTCGAAGGTCATCGAGCGATTGCCGCTCCTGACTCACGACCGATTCGGGAGCACGGCTGACAAAGCTTTCGTTCGAGAGCTTCTGCTGCTTCCCCGTGATTTGCTTGACCAACTGGCCGAGCAAACGCTCCAACCGCGACAATTCCGCTTCCACGTCGATGAATCTCTCCAAGTCGACGTGGACATCGATATCGAGCTGGGCAATCGCCAGCGGTGCGTCGGTCGCGAAGGGCCCCG
>JBGTCJ010000483.1:0-5479 GCA_041748895.1 Pirellulaceae bacterium | reverse complement strand
ACTTGCTCAGACCGTAGTCGCCCACCTTCACAACGCCGCGATCGTCAAACAGATTGCCCGGCTTGAGGTCGCGGTGCACCAAACCTTCGTCGTGCAGGTGCTGCACACCCGCGGCCATCCCCGCGAACCAGCGGAGTGATTCCTGACGACCCAACCCGCCGGGTGAATCGTCCAATTGATCCCGAAGGTTAGGTCCCGCGACGTATTCCATCACGATCCATGAACCCCCATCGGCATCGCGACAGACGTCATGAATCGACACCAAGTGGGGATGCTTGAGATTCAAACAATGTGAAACGCCACGCAATTCGATTTCTAAATGACGTTGGATTTGCTTGAGCGCGACTTCCTTGCCCGCGTCGCTCAGCGCGAAATAGACATCGCCAAAACCGCCCGTTCCGATTCCGCGTTGGACCGTGAATCGGTCCAATAGCCGATCACCGCTGGCGTAGGTGAATCGTGGTTTCGAGGCAGCATGGCTGGGCATGGAATTCATCCAAGTGCGAGTCGCCTCGCCGATTGGTGCAGGATCGCTCAAACTCGACGCTTCCGTCGCGGCTCGATTTCGAAGGCCACGTTTGGGGAGTTCGATGGCGCGAAGAAACGTCATGTTCATCCCTTTTTCTCAAATAATGCGTTCTCATTGCCCCTATCGATCGTGCTCAAGGTGAGCGTCCAATCATCCCAACGAAGCGTTCGATCGGGAATCAACGGCTCGGCGGCTCGGTCTCGCCCGCGGATCACCCACTCACCCTGACTGCGAAACAAGACGATGCCAAGTGACGACAGTTTCGTGACCCGAATGTGGTTGAAGGGCTCCGGTCCCAGCAGCACGGTTTGACGAACCAAGATTGCCGCATCCGCGGGGCCATCCCATCGATGTGGCGGGAGGACGCGAAGGGCGGCCGACTGACTCAGGGGGCTTGGGCGGCGGTACTCCAGTTGCGGGCCCGCGTCCAAAAGGGGAGGCTTTGGTACCGCCGCTATCCCGGCGGAAAAATGCTCGCCGTGCCGAAGTGGCCTTCCGGCACGGTCGCAATGGGAGTGCTGGGTCGGCCGGCCACCGCTGGCCATTTCCTGCTGCGTGTACTGCAGAGCGTCCTCCTCTTGGCCGCGCTCAATCAACGCGGTTCGTTTCGGCAAGCCCCATCGCAGCGGCAGATCCGCGGCATCGTGATCGCTGCCGCCCCCGATCGAGAATCGTTCGCCTTCCAACAACAGATACCCTCCCGCGAGATCGATCCAAAGCATCCAACGCCCAGTTGCCAAAGCGTTTCGCTGGCAGCTTTGGCTCTGGGCGTTCATGTCGACCGGACCAAACGGGGAGACAAGGTGCAGGTTGGAGCTAATCAACACGGAAGACTCCGCTTCGGGTTCACTTCCCACTCAGATCGATGGCTGCCAGCTTCTGATCCACTGCCCGATCGTCGGCGCTAAGGTAGGCCGCAATCTCCTCGAGCAGATTGTCATGCGATGGCTGATTCAGGTCGATCTGTCCAAAATACACGCTATCGACCGCGAGCGTCTCCTCTTCGACATCGATTCGAGTTGCGATTTGGTCAAGCAGCTCACGGGTACGTGCCAGATGGCTGTCGTCAACCTTCAACTCGCTGCTCGTCTGAGCAACCCGCAGCGAACCGATCCTGGCTTGAAGGTTTTCGATCTCGACTTCCAATTGGCTCTTCGCCGATAACATGGCGTCCATCCGCTCGCCAGCCGACCGCAGCGACGCTTGCCGCGCGTCCAACATTTGCGACAGCTTCTGCGACGTTTCGCGGCGAGTCTTGAACCGATTGAACCGGCCGGCCAGGTCGTCTTTGACTTGCACCGATGTGTACGTCCGTCCGGCATAGGTGTACCGGTCGTCCCCACGCTTCAAGTCGGCTGTCAATCGCTCGATGTCCGACTGAGTTTGAGCGACCGCTTCCTCGCAGGCTTGTGCTTGTCGTTCTAGTTTCGCAAGCTCGATCCGTTCGCGGGCGATCTGCCTAGCGTTTCTCGCAATCTCCGGATGAAGGTCCTCAATCATCGTGCGAGCTCGCTTCAGCTCCCATTCCAACGGGACAGCATCACTAGCGGACTGGGTCAGCCAGGTCGTGCCGCAACGGAGGTAACTCCCCAGCGGCGTCACCAACGTGATCGCCGAGAACGCGGTGGCCGCACCAGCGGCCAAGATCACTTTCTTTAACATCGTATTCGCTTCCTGTGGATTCAATCGTCTTCGACCGCCAAACAATGGGTTTTTGAAGCGTCCTGCCGATCGACGCTTCCCGCACACGCGTCATAGCCGCGGCGGATCACAACGGCAAAGACGCCGGGGAGTGATTCGCTACCCAGGAGCCGATCTTGGATCGCAGAATAAATTTTCTCCAAATCGACGGAATTGACTCGCCAATCGGTACAAACCGTTCGTACGAATCGTAGGTAATTCAGCTTGAGGAGTTTTAAAGCTCACAAAGTCTGTATTTTTGGATTAGAATTTACCGTAAGCAAGAATCACGGCTGGACAGCACAAGATGTGCCTATCGCCGACGAGGTGCTCGACTTTTCGGCAGTCCCAGCGGGCGATCACCCAAAGATGTGGCATTCTGGCAACCAGCTGAAAATACCCGCAGAGGCAGTGAAATAACATAAGCGTCGACTGAACCATCACTTAGGAACCTTAACCGACCACGAGACGGCACTTGGCACGCGGCTTGCATGAACCTAGAAGAGGCTAGCGTGTCCTCGATCAAGAGAATGCACCTTTTGCCAGCTCGAAGCGCTCACCGCACTGATTTCGATCGCTGCGGTGCGCGTTTCCTGCTAGAACTTTTCCCAACCCAACGCAACGGACTGCCCAGCATCGCGGAGGCCAATGATGACCACATCCAGCGACAGCCGATCACCATCGCCGCCCAGCCCGGAGGGAACCACATCGTGGTCGGAGTTGATGGCGCGATTGCCGGAAAAGCCGATGGAACAATTTGGAGTCTGGTTCGACGACCAAATCGCGCAGCTCGAAAAGCGGCAAGCTCAGTTCATCACTCGCGGGTCGCTTTCGCGAAGCCTCCGGGGACGTCGCAGCAGCCACCCAAGCTCCTGAGCTTTGCCCTCGGCTGGGTGAGCCCGAGTGAGCACCCCGCCGGGTCGAAGAAGTCGTCTTGAATCGGGTTACCGGGCGACCAGTTCCAGCTGTTCGGCCGCGTCGACCTGCAGCTGTTTGGTCGCTTGATAAATCGAAATCACCCCTTTCACGCGGATCGTTTCTCCCAGGAATGTTTCCAAATCGGCATTGGCGAAGTGACCGGTCATGGCCGATCGGTTGACGACAACCGTGAAATTTCTTTCGTTGCGGTAGTCCGTCTGCGAGTTCAGCAGAATACGCGATCCATCGCCGATCACGCGGCCCGCGGCGACCGCGAACTGTACCGTGGTCTCACTACCCTCCTCCATCGCCAGCGCCTCGCTTGGGCTGATGACGCCTTGGGGGCGCGGAAGCGGTGCGGGCAGAGCCTTCAGTAGGCTCAGTGGGACTCGCGTTTGAACCGCGATCTCCCCGTCTTCGTGCCTCAACTGCAGACTGATTTGCGGGTCATCACGAAGCCAATCGATTTCGATCGCGCCGAAGTGGTTGCCGTGATGCAGCGAGGCGACGGTGCGGCGGTTGGGCTCAGGGGGTCGCCATCCGCCGTTGGCCTGATTGAGCCCGCTGGCGGTCACATCAAAGAGCGGATAGCCGACGACATAGGGGTCGAGAGAAATTTCTCCCAAGTGGCGGTCGCCGCTGATGATCACCACTCCGCTCGCCTCGGTTTGCCGAATTAGGTCAAACAGCCGCTGGCGTTCTTCCGGTAGGTTGCCCCACTTTTCGAACGGGTGGTCGTCGCTGAGCACCTGAATGCTGCTACCGATGATTCTCAGTTCGGCCGGCTGAGTGAGTTGTTGCCGAAACCAATCCCACTGCGTTTGGCCTAGCATCGTGACAGCTTCGCCCTGAGCTGGGACATAGGGTCGGGCGCGAAAGCCGGGAAGTGGTTCGTTCCCCTTTTCCAACTCACTGCGGAAATAGCGGGTATCGAGCATGATTACTTGGACTCGCTTTCCCGGCGGGCCAAAAATTTTCGCGTGATAGACTCCGCGTTGGCGACGCAGTGGCGATTCGGCGGGCGTTCCAAAAAAATCGTGAAACAGCTCCGCGGCGGCGTCCTTGTGTTCCCATTCGACGCCGGCGTCGTTGTTCCCGTAATCGTGATCGTCCCAAGTCGCCATGATCGGAACGCTTTGCCTGACACGATCGAACTCGGGCAGCGCTGCGAGCTGAGCGTAACTCTCTTCGATCCGCTGGGGCGTGGCCGGCTTGAGCCGGCCGTCGACCAGATCGGCATAAATGTTGTCGCCGAGCAAAAGCAACAGATCGGGCTGATAATCGGCGATCGTTCCCCAAATCGGGCAGGGCGCCTGCTGATTGGCGCAGGAGCCAAACGCAATCCGCTGGATCGGACTGACCCCTTCAGCGATCGAGCCGTTGCGGGCGGCGAAGACACACTGCGCGGCCAGGAAGCTCAGCACGAGCGGCCAGGAAAGACGCGAACGTTGCCCGTGGTACCCGACCGCACAACTCATCTTTTCACCAGCCATAAAGAACCCGGTTGAGCGAGAGCAATGAACTCTGCTGATTCTAGTTACCCAATCGCCTGCGTTTTTCAGGGTCCAGCATCTTGGTCGCTCGTCAACGGTCACGCGAGCGGAGGGTGATGGAAGCCGCGGGGACGAAGCCTTCGCCACCGCTAGCACGGCATTAGTGGCAATTTATCCGGCGGGCCGGCCGTTCAATCATGCCGCCCACGTGGGCGAATCTCTCGAAGCGTGCGGGCCAAAGTCGCTCTGGCACGCAGCTTGCTACGTAGGGCCGCGTTCGGTGTTCGACCTGCCGTTTTGGCTGGGTCGTACCCTTCCATCCATCTGTTTGTTCAATCAATTGAAGGGAATTGACGCAATGGCGACTGCCACGAAGACCAAATCGAAGATCCGTCTGCAGCCGATGGGCGAGCGTCTGGTCGTTCAGCGTGAAGAAAGCGAAACGACGACCGCTGGTGGGATCGTGCTTCCCGATTCGGCTCGTGAAAAACCGGCCCGCGGAACCGTGATTGCCGTTGGAACCGGGAAATTGCTCGATGATGGAACGCGATCCAAATCACAGCTGAAGGAGGGTGATCGCGTCCTGTTTGTGAGTTACGCCGGCGAGAACGTCGAAATCGACGACGTCGAGTACCTCCTGATGCGTGAGGACGACATCCTCGCGGTGGTCGAATAGTTCGGCTACCCCCGTCGCGTCACTAAACCGTTTAACACAGACCATTCATTACCATTACGGAAGCTGAAACCCCATGTCGAAAATCATCGCTTTTGATCAGGAAGCCCGCGAGGCGATCCGTCGCGGCGTCAACAAGCTCGCTCGTACCGTCAAAGTGACACTCGGCCCCAAAGGTCGCAATGT
>JBGTCJ010000482.1:0-5375 GCA_041748895.1 Pirellulaceae bacterium | reverse complement strand
GCCGATTCTCTCGAAACCAACGATACCGACCTGTCGTTGGTTTTCGCGTTCCCGAACTTCCTCCATTCCAACCAGCCGCTGTACGTCGTCCCGAGCTTTTGCCTGCATCTGCTCGATGGACCCGCGGGGGTCAATGGTGCGGATTTACCCCCGCAAACCTACGATGCCTTCCTCGATTTTGGCTGGCAGACCGACCCGAACCAGATACTGGGCGCCGACCTCGGGCTCAGAGTCGGCGTCTTCAGTGACTTTGAAACGGCCAACAGCGATAGCATCCGTGTTCTTGGAAAAGGGCTTGCCGTCTTCCGTCTGACCCCTTTCTCGACGATTCGCGGAGGCGTTTACTACCTCGATCGAAACCGCGTCAAACTATTGCCGGCCGGCGGATGGCTGTACCAGCCCACTCCGTTTGCCAGTTACGATTTCTTCTTCCCTCAACCCAAGCTTTCGCACTACCTCACCACGCTCGGGACGCATGACCTGTGGGGGTATCTCGCAGGAGAGTACGGGGGAGGATCTTGGACGGTCACCCGAACCAGTGGTCGGGAGGAAAGCATCGACATTAACGACATTCGTGCGATGCTCGGTTTGGAGTGGGGCCGCAACGAACTGCTCCGAAGTGGCCGAAGGACCGGGTTCTTCGAGTTCGGGGTGGTCTTTGATCGTGAAGTGCTTTACCGCGAGAGCCCGCAGAATAACTTCTCTCCCAGCACCACGTTCATGATGCGTCTGGGATTGGGGTACTAGCCCGCCTCGCCGGCCCATCTGGCGTTCGCGCCCACCACCTGGCGTTCGGGCCCGGGTAGGCCTTGACAGGATTTTCGGCATCTCCATACTACGTGACCCTTTGTCGCGACCGGCCGTGTGCTGGGTAACGCCGACTTGTTTCCCGGCCAACACACTTGAGTTCCTGGCGCCCGAATGCCCACGATTAATCAATTGGTTCGTAAACCGCGAAAGCGGAAACGCACGTTCAGCAAGTCACCGGTCTTGGAGAAGTGCCCTCAAAAGCAGGGCGTGTGCCTCCAGGTTCGCACGATGACGCCGAAGAAGCCGAATTCGGCGCTGCGAAAGATTACGCGCGTTCGACTCAGTAACGGTAAGGAAGTGACGGTCTACATCCCAGGCGAAGGTCACAACCTGCAGGAACACTCGATCGTGTTGGTTCGGGGCGGGCGGGTGCGTGACTTGCCCGGTGTGCGCTATCAGGTCGTTCGCGGATCGCGGGACACCCTTGGGGTCAATGGCCGGAAGCAGGCGCGAAGCCGTTACGGTGCGAAGAAGTCCTAAGCTCGCTCATTGGTTGCCTTTCGAGTCTCGCGTTCGTTTCCACACCTTTCACTCGTTTGCCGCCGTGGACGCGGTCAACACTAACGGTCATTAAGTTCGATGGGAAAGATCACCGCCAGCCGCACTCAGCTCAAGCCAGACCCGCGATTCAACTCAATGCTCGCGGGAAAGTTCATCAATTGCTTGATGTACGATGGGAAGAAAACGACCGCGCAAAATGTGTTCTACGATGCGCTCGAGGAAATCGGTAGCAAATTGAAGGACGTCGAGCCGATCGAGGTCTTCGAAGGTGCCGTTGAAAATGTCAAGCCTTACATCGAAGTTCGCAGTAAGCGGGTCGGTGGTGCCAGCTATCAGGTGCCGATGCAGGTCAACCGCACGCGTCAGCAGAGCCTCGCCATCCGCTGGATTCTAGGCGCGGTTCGCGACAAGAAGGGCCGGCCCATGCACCTCAAGTTGGCCGATGAACTGCTCGCGGCGTACAAGAAAGAAGGTGTCGCCTACACGAAGCGAGAGAACACGCACCGCATGGCCGACGCTAACAAGGCCTTTGCACACTTCGCCTGGTAAATTCCCCGAGCCGATTCGAAGGCCCTGAACATTCACCGACCGCGATTCGACCCGATTCGAATCGCGGTTTTTCTATTGAACGGAAGGCTCGTCCCGCCATGGCCATCGACATTTCCCTGATTCGAAATATTGGCATCATCGCGCACATTGATGCCGGCAAGACCACGGTGACCGAGCGGATGCTGTTCCTCAGCGGTGCCAAACACCGGGTCGGCCGGGTCGATCATGGCACGACGGACACCGACGATGATCCCGAGGAGCAGGAACGCGGAATCACCATCTTCTCAGCCTGTGTCAAGTTCCGCTGGGGCAAGTACAACGTCAACTTGCTCGATACCCCGGGGCACGTTGATTTCACGGCCGAAGTCGAACGTTGCTTGCGCGTGCTCGATGGTGCGGTAGTCGTCTTCTCGGCGCGGGAAGGGGTCGAGGCGCAAAGCGAAACGGTTTGGCGACAGGCCGATCGGTACGAAGTCCCGCGGATCGTGTTCATCAACAAAATGGATCGCGAGGGCGCCGACTTCGACGACGTCTTCAACGATATCGCCCCCCGGCTCGGCGGTCGTCCGGTCGCGGTTCAAATTCCTGGTGGCGGCGGCCCCGCGCACACGAGCAACCCGTTTCGCGGTGTGATCGACTTGATCGACTTGAAGTGGCTCGAGTTTGATCCTCAGTCCGATGGAAAACAGGTCAACGTGCTCGAGATCCCGAAACAGTATGCCGATGACGCGGCGCTGTGGCGTGAACAGATGCTCGATGTCGTGTACGAACTGAGCGAGGAGGCGATGGCACTGGCCATGAATGACCAACCGTTGCCTCGCGAGTTGATCTTGAAGACGCTTCGGGAGGGAACGCTCACCCGTAAGATCCAACCGGTCCTTTGCGGATCGGCATTGCACGGCATGGGGGTTCAACCGCTTTTGGATGCGGTTGGCCATTTTCTTCCTTGCCCGCTAGATCGCCCGCCCGTTGTGGGCGTCGATCCGAAGAACCGTGACAAAACGCTCACGCGGTCACCCAACAAGCAGGAGCCGTTCTGCGGCCTGGTTTTCAAGATTCTGCCCGCCAAAACGGGAGACAACTACTGGATTCGAATCTACAGCGGGTCGCTCACACAGAATTCGCGGGTGCAGTGCCCCAACCGCGAAACCAAGGAGAACGTCGCCCAACTCTGGCAGATCCATGCCAGCAAAAAAGAGCGTGATGGACAGATCGATGCGGTGGAGGCAGGCGACATCTGTTGTGTGATCGGCCCCCGCGTGGCGATCACCGGGGACACGCTTTGTGACACTCGCGAACCGATCGAATTGCCGAGCATCAAGTTTGCGGAGACTGTGCTGTCGATGGCGATCGAACCCGAAAGCACGGCGGATCGCAAGAAGCTCAATGAAACGCTCGAAATGATCAAGCGGCAGGACCCGACTTTTCGGGCGACTGAAAACGAAGAACTCGGCCAGACCTTGATCAGTGGGATGGGAGAGTTGCACTTGGAGGTCATTCAGCATCGCCTCACCCGTGACTTCGGACTCAAGGTCAAATTTTACAAGCCGCGGGTCAATTACCGCGAAACGATCACCGCTTCTTCCGAGGTGATGGGCCAGTGCAACCGGCAAATGGGGGCGCAGCAAATGTTTGCCCGACTTGAAATCAGTGCTTCACCGCTCGAGGACCCTGCCGCGCCAGTTCTCGTGTTTGACCGGGTCGCCGCCGATTCGCCGCTTCCGCAGGTGCTACGCCAGGCAGCCGTCGAAGAACTTCGCCAACGCGCCGAGGGCGGTGGGGTTCTCGCCGGGTTCCCCTTGTCGGGGCTCAAAATCGAGATGCTCGGTGGCGAGGCGCACGAGGAAGGGAGCGACGAGATCGCATTTCGAATCGCCGCAGGTGACGCTTTCGATAAAGCGTTGCAGTCTGCGGGCCCTGCCTTGCTCGAGCCAATGATGCGCGTCGAAGTCACCACACCCGATGACTACATGGGTGAGATTGTGGGTGACTTGCAGCAGCGTCGTGCGATCATCGCCAAGACCGAAAGCCGTGGCGCGATGACGGTCATCACCGCTCACGCGCCACTCAAAGAATTGTTCGGGTATAGCAGCGCCATTCGCAGCCTCAGCCAGGGGCGTGCGGGAAGCAGCATGGAGCCGTCGGGTTACCAGGTCGCGCCCAAAGAGGACGCCGCCGCATTCGCTTACTAGGGTTCAAAAGTCTGCGGCGTGTCGATGATGTACCCTGCCCAAAACAGCGGATGGTCACCGGTCAGATCGATGCGGACGGCATCCTTCGACCCCAGGAGCGGCTCGGCCTCGGGGTTCAACTCGGTTTGCCGCAGCGTCTGAATGGCCCGTCGCCACGCGGGCTCCATCCCGTCAAACGGAAGCTCCTGAAGGAATTCACCGGCAAGCGTTGCCGTCGAGACACCGCCTACGGCCCAGCGGCTGAGCACCACATCTCGCACGCCCGAGCAGTGCAGCGCCATGAGCGTGAGGAAAATTTCACGACCATCGCCTAGACTCGGGGCACCCGCAGCGGTGCGGAATCCTGGCAAGAATACGCGCGCGGGCACGCGTGCGGGAAATCGCATCCATGCTGCCAACGACCCGCCGACATGTTCCGAATCGTAAAGTGCAGGAGCGAGCGCCAGCGGATTGGCGGGCGCCGGCGTCAGGGGTGCGAGCACCGCCAACATCCCGATCGACTCTCCCAACTGGCTGCCAGGCAATGGCGGGTTGGTTGGCAGGATTTGATGCGACTCGATCGCGTCGGTCACTTGGCTGACCAATTGCGCGTTGATCGAAGCGTCGCGTGGCGAGAGAAACAACTGCGACACAACGCCCGTCGGCCGATCCGGCCGATTGATCGCTACCGGATAGAGCGTCAAACCTGGCGATGGCGAATAGCGAACGGGCAACCGGTCGACGATCAGGGGGGCGTTCTGATCGCCAAGCGGCAATAGTTCTATCGGCAAGTACCAGAGGATCCCATCGGGCACGACGACCAACGACTTGAGTGACTCGATCATCGGCAACTGCTCATCAGGAATCAGTCGTCGCCGCAGCGTTGCCGCGTCAGCCTTCCATCCCTGTTTTTCGTCGATCCTCGGCGCGCCGCGGGCGACCGAGGCACCGATCCCCCGAAGCACTTTGGCGATGTCCGTCGCGATCGCGCGGGTGGGAGGGGAACTCCAGGATGTGACGCTTCCCGCATGAGCCAAGGTGACCACGTAGGTTCCACCGACATCGACGAAGGTTAGGACTCCGGTTCCCTCGGCGATCCGGTCGAGGTCAGAAGCACTGATTAGCGGAGGTGGGGTCGTGGCGGGCAAAACCGCCCGCTCGAGCGCCGCGACACTCGCGAGCGACTCCAAGGCGACGCCGCGATTGGTCGCTTCGGGACTTCCCGCGGCCGGCGGCGCGACGAGCAACAGATCAGCCAATCGCTTGATCGCCGGCGAAGGTTTGTCGAGCGCCGCGAGCGCCGGCGCCGGCAACAGGAGGCGATCCGTTGAGACCAAGCGACGA
>JBGTCJ010000481.1:0-5337 GCA_041748895.1 Pirellulaceae bacterium | reverse complement strand
ATTACCAAGTCGATGATCAGAAACAACGCGGCGACGGATATGGTCGAGTGGATGAGGTAGAACAACGCCGCCGACATTGCCGACGGCGTGAATGCACCGACAGCGGTCAATAGCATGCCCATTGAACCGAGTGCCACGAAGCTTGCCTGCTGAGACAAACTGCGGGCGGCGAAAACACCGATCATCCCGAGTGTGAGCGTGATCACGGCGGCAGGCAGCAGCCAGGGCGTCGCGAGCCAAGCCAGCGGTCCGGCCGATTCGCCCAGAGCGAGAGTGAACACGCGAATGATGGCGTAAGCCCCAACCTTAGTCATGATCGCGAATAAAGCGGCGACCGGCGCCGCGGCGTGGCTATAAGTACCGGGCAACCAAAACTGCAGCGGGAACACGGCGGCTTTGAGCCCAAACACGACCAGCAGGAGGACTGACCCGACGCTCAAGATGGCGCGATCGCCGGCCGCAACAGCAGGAACCTTCAATGCGAAATCCGCCATGTTGAGTGTGCCGGTCACGCTATAAAGCAATCCAATGCCGAGCAGAAAGATGGTGGATCCCAGTAGGTTGATCGTGACGTATTGCAGCCCCGCGCGAACCCGATCGGGTCCTCCCGCGTGGACCATCAAACCATAAGAAGCGATCAGCAAGACTTCAAAAAATACGAAAAGATTGAACAGATCGCCGGTCAGGAACGCGCCATTGACACCCATCAATTGGAATTGAAAAAGCGGATGGAAATGCTGGCCGCGTTGGTCCCACCCACTGATCGCGTAGAGTTGGACGCAAAACGCGAGTACGGCGGTCAGCAATAGCATGATGGCCGCTAAACGATCGAGAACGAGCACGATGCCGAAGGGGGCCGGCCAATTGCCCAGTTCGTAGGTCCGAATCTCACCATCGGAGGCCATCACGAGCTGATAGAGTCCGAGCATCACCAGAAGCGTGGTGGTGCCGACGGAAAAGACGCGAGCCAGCACGATGTCGTGCCTTACCGCCAACGCAAGCAGCGGCGCGACGATCGCCGGAAGTAAAATTGGCAAAATGATCCAGTGATTCATTTGCGATTCCTGGCGATTACTTCCTCAGGAACCTGCGAATTCACATCGTCATCGCCGCTTTCGAAAAATCCACGCAGCGCCATCGCGAGGATCAAAGCCGTCATACCGAAAGAGATCACGATCGATGTCAACACCAACGCTTGGGGCAGCGGGTCGGTGTAGTCGGTTTGCAGGTCACTGAGGATATCGGGTTGATTGGTTGCCAGACGTCCGGTTGACACCAAGAACAAATTGATCGCGTAGGTCAAAAGGGTGATCCCAAGCACCACCGTGAAGGTTCTGGATCGGAGCATCAAATAGAGCCCAGCCGCGGTCATCAATCCGACCGAACTGGCAACCAAGAATTCCATAGTCAGCGAGTGCCTCTGAGGTGATCGTCAACTGGGGCTTCGGGGTCCGACGGCGTCCGATCGAATGCCAAGTGATGCTCGCGTGGCGTCGGTTGCCTCCGCTTGCGCCTGAGAGTTCCCGGCCGTCCTGAGGGGTCAAGGTCCATTGGCCCTTCATTGGTTTCGATGTCGGTTGTGTGGCTTCCCAATAGGGACAACTGCGCGAGCGCAAGCATGACGGCGCCAACGACGGTCAGGAATACGCCGGTGTCGAACAACATCGCGCTGGCCAGTTCCACGTCGCCCACCAGTGGAATGTGAATATGCGTGTGACCGCTGGTCAGAAACGGCAGGTCGAGGACCATGGCACCGATGCCGGTCGCCGCCGCGATCAGTCCGCCGCCGCCGATCAGCGCGTGGTAGTCAAAGCGAACCTGCTGAGCCGCCCACTGAAAACCGCTTGCCATGTACTGCATAATCAACGCGATCGAGACCACGAGAGCCGCGATGAAACCGCCGCCGGGTAGGTTGTGGCCACGAAGAAAGATGAACACGCCGACCATCAGTGCCAGGGGTAGCATGAGCCGCGTGACCACCACCATCATCAAGGGATGTCGATTGGCGCTCTTTGGCTCATCGGGGATCCACTGATTGAGCTTTTTGCCGAGTTCGCCGCGAACCATTGCCTCGAGAAGCGCGAAGATAGAGAGCGCCGCGATCCCCAGCACCATGATCTCACCGAACGTGTCAAAGCCACGAAAATCGACCAAAATCACGTTGACCACATTCGCCCCACCGCCACCCTCCAATGAGTTCGCGAGATAAAACGCGGAGAGCGTGTCAAAATCTCGCGTCATTGCCATCCATGTCAGCATGCCCACTCCCAATCCGGCCAAGCACGCCAGGCCTCCGTCGCGATAGCGGTGCACCGCCGAGTTCTCGTCGGTTGATGTCTTCGGGAGGAAATAAAGCGCCAGCAGCATCAGGATCAGGGTCACCACCTCGACGGAAATCTGTGTCAGAGCGAGGTCGGGAGCCGAGAGATAAACAAAAGCGAGCGAGCTGATCAATCCGATCACGTTGACGGTAATTAGGGCCAACAATCGATTGCGGTGCTTGAGCATCACGAGCACGCACGCCCCCACGACCAATAACCAGCCAATGATCAAAATCGCGTTGACCTCCAGAAGTGGGCGGTTACCGGGGCCGTGTTCGAATCTCCAGAAATTGGTGAAGCCGAGCAGCAAAGCGGAGAGCACGATCAGGAACAGGTAGAACTGCTGCGACCCATTGTGGAGCGAATCACTAATTGCCACGCTCGCCGTTCGCACCCCCGCAAGTATCCCGTCGAAGATCGCTTTGGCCTCGGTGACCCTCGCCGCGTCCCAAATCGGGCGCAAGCGGACGTAGCCGAGAAGGAGCAAAGCCCCGACCGAAGTGGCGATCACTGACATCCAAACCGCAGGCGTCCACCCGTGCCACAGGGAGAGGTGGAAATCGGGCAACGATTCGCGTTGACCAAGCACCGCCGTCGCGGCAAATCGAAGCGGCACGCCCGCCCATGTTTCGGGAAAGACGCCGATCAACACGACCAGCGAGACCAATATCGCCGGCGGTGCCCAAAGTCCGGCAGGCGGGTCATGCGGATGCTTGGGATAGTCTTCCCGAGGAGGCCCCGCAAAGACATGGAATAGGTACCGAAACGAGTAGGCTACCGACATGGTCGCGGCAATCGTTACCAGAACCGGAACGAGTACCGAAATACCGGCCCAACTCGTGTGAGCTGCTGCCTCGAGCATCATCTCTTTGGAAAGGAATCCGTTGAGGAGCGGCAAACCCGCCATTGATGCCGCGGCGATCACGCCGATCGTGGCCGTGATCGGCATCAAAAACATCAGGCCCCCAAGCCGTTTGATGTCACGCGTTCCCACTTCGTGGTCCACGATGCCCGCGTTCATGAACAACGCGGCCTTGAAGGTCGCGTGGTTCATGATGTGGAAGACCGCCGCGACGACCGCCTCGGAACGCCCGAACCCCAACAGCATCGTGATCAGGCCGAGATGGCTAACCGTGGAGTAAGCAAGCAACCCTTTGAGATCGTCCTTGAATAGTGCGATCAGCGCTCCAACGACCATGGTCAACAACCCTGTCGTCGCCACGAGGTAAAACCATGCGTCCGTTCCCGAAAGCACCGGCCACAACCGCGCCATCAGATAAATGCCGGCTTTGACCATCGTTGCCGAATGCAGGTAAGCCGACACCGGGGTCGGCGCGGCCATTGCATGAGGCAACCAGAAGTGGAATGGAAACTGGGCGCTTTTGGTGAAACACCCACCCAGGATCAAAACCAAAATCCATGGGTAAGCATCCGAAGCGCGAATGCGGTCGCCGTGAAGCAGGATTTCGGTGAGGTCGAAGCTGCCCGCGACATTTCCCAGCAGGAGCATCCCGCCGATCAGAGACAATCCTCCCGCTCCGGTCACTGTGAGCGCCATCCGCGCCCCTTGGCGGCCCTCGGGTAAATGTTTCCAAAAGCCGATCAACAGAAACGAAGAGAGGCTGGTCAATTCCCAGAAAACGATCAGCAGCAACACATTATTTGAGAGCACGATGCCGACCATCGCGCCCTGGAACAACAGCAGGTAGGTGTAGAAATTGCCCATCGGGTCGGACCGCGATAGGTAGTAGCGGGCGTACACGACGACGAGCAGACCAATCCCAAGAATTAAGGAAGCGAAGAGCAACGAGAGGCCATCGACGAAGAAATGGACGTCGAGCCCAAGATTGGGAAGCCAAGACCATCTCGCCTCGACGACTTCGCCGCGAAGAATCGCCGGCAGGTGTGTCAGCAACAACCCCAGCGCCAGCAGATTCGCCGCGCCGGTGGCAATGGCTGCGGCGTCGCGGCCCGAACGAATCATCAGCGCGGGCAAAACCGCACCGAGAAACGGAAGCAGAACGATCAGCGCGACACTCATCGGCAGGCGATCTCGACGGAGTTGGGAGGCTCGAGATGACCCGGATCCCGCGCAACGAATCGGCTGATTCGCAGTGAGTTGCGCAAGACCCTCCGACGATCACGCCGGTCAACCACGTTCCCCCAGGCGGATGCTATGAGCTAGCGACGGATCGCGTCAAGCGAACTTTGCCGCGGCGATCGACGCACCAAATGCCCACTCGATCGCGATGCCAAACGAGAGCAGCTACGGTACACTTTCGACCTCGCTAGCGACTATCCTTGCGAATAGCGGTGGTCGATCGACTGGCTAACTCGCTCAACTTTCCCCCTCCTCTCGCCGTTCTCAACGAGGTCCAACGGAATCATGCCACAACCGATTCGCCTGCTCGCCCTATGGGCATTCTTCGGGTTGGTCCTGTCAGCGACTGGCGATTTGTGGGCCGCAGATCGACAGAACGTGTTGTTCATTGCCGTCGATGATTTGAGGCCTCAACTGGCTTGCTACGGCAAGTCGTTTATGAAGACGCCCCATTTCGACCGATTGGCTAGTCGTGGCGTTTTGTTCGAGCGAGCCTACTGCATGGTGCCGACATGCGGTGCGTCGCGAGCTGCGCTCATGACGAGTGTACGTCCGGCGCGTGATCGCTTCACCACGCACCTGACCTGGGCGCAAGACGAAGCTCGCGGCATGGTCCCGCTGAATACCCAGTTCAAGAACAGCGGTTACACGACGCTCAGCCTCGGCAAAGTCTATCACCACCCCACGGATCATGCGGACGGATGGTCTGAACCCGCGTGGCGGTCTCGCCTGCCGGCTTATCAGGATCTCGAGGCGTCCGAGAAAGATATTGCCGAAAACAAACGACGATGGCCCGAAAAAAACAGACACCGCGGGGCTGCCTACGAATCGTTTGATGGTCCCGAAGACAATTACCCCGATGCCGACACGACCCAGCGGGCGCTGGGGCACTTGAAAAAGCTTGCCGGTTCACCC
>JBGTCJ010000480.1:0-29891 GCA_041748895.1 Pirellulaceae bacterium | reverse complement strand
CCGTAAGCGGCTGATCGCAAAACGTCCACGGCTGTTGATTTGTATGAGCGGCGGGACATCATTTTTGCAACAGGCGGCGAGTGGCGCATAAATTGCTCCAACAATCAGGGTTCGAGCGATATTCCGACCGCTCAAGCGTCGCGGTGCGGCGTGATGCGATCATCGACTTGCGAACCCTCGTGTCGGCTGGGAAGCTTTCGCAAGCGGGATCCGTTCAACTTCACGCCCTGCAGTTAAGTGAGCCAAGCGGCGATGACCTCAGCCAAACAATCCATGCTCGTACGAGGATTCGTCGCGCTAGCGCTATTCTGTCTGTGCGTCCTGATCGTGGTGGTTGGCAAACCAATTCTTGCCCCACTGGCACTGGCAACCATTTTGGCGTTCGTTCTCACGCCCATCGTTTACATGATGGAGCGATGGGGAATTCCGCGGACCCCTTCGGTGATCGCCACCATGTCGATGGTCGTGATTATCAGCCTTCTGCTGGCGTTCGGGTTGGTCACACAGCTGAAGCAGTTGGCCGACGACTTTCCCCGACACGCTCGCGAAATGGAGACCAAGACGAAGGGCCTGCGAGAACTCACCGGGAGCGTCTTGAATCGGCCATGGGCGATGGCCGATCGGATCATGCAGTCGATCGACGGCGAGGAACCCGAGAGCAGTGACTCGGCGACTGAAGATTCTGGTGAGGGGGGTGTCGGGAGAGGCGGCGCACCAACGCAAACCGAGCAGTTGGTGGTCGTGATTCCTGAGAGAAAATCATCTCAGTTGATCCAGTGGGTGCCGACGGTTGCGGCGCAGCTCTTCGAGCCGATCGCGGTGATCAGCCTCGTGGTGGTCTTGACGGCTTTCATCCTTCTTAAACGCGAGGACCTCCGCAATCGCGTTTTGGCGGTGCTCGGACGCACTCAGCTCTCGAGAAGCACGCATGTGCTCGAGGACGCCTCGCAGCGTCTCGCTCGCTACCTGCTCGGCCTACTGATGGTGAATTTAGGATTCTCGATCGCCTTCACGCTACTGCTGTGGGTGATCGGCGTGCCGTACGCGGCGTTGTGGGGCGCGATCTCGTTCTTCTTTCGTTTTGTGCCACTGATCGGCAGTGCCGTGTCGATGCTCGCGCCGCTGACGATGGCCTTCATCACCGTTCCGGGTTGGTTCACACCCTTGGCCGTGATCGTTGCCTACCTCTCACTCGAAGGGTTCACCGGCAACGCGATTGAACCATGGGTTTTTGGAAAATCGGTCGGCATGAACCCGATGGCGGTGCTGGTCGCGCTGATGTTTTGGACTTGGGCGTGGGGTTTACTCGGATTGGCCCTGGCAACGCCGCTGAGTTTGATCCTGGTGACGCTCGGCCAAAACATTCCCTCCTTCAGTTGGCTGCATGTGTTGATGGGCAACTCGCATCCGCTGCCGGTCTCGATCGCGTTCTATCAGCGGTTGCTCGCCAAAGACACACGGGAGATCGACGCGATGATGAACGCGATGGCCAAGAAACGCGGTGCGACAGAGACCATGCAGCTGCTGATTCTGGGTGCACTTCGACGAGCCGACCGAGAGAAAAGCAGCGGTTTGATCTCGCAAGAGAACTACGAGACGGTCATTCAAGAAGCCAGAGAAGCCAATCAAAGGCTCGCTGAATTGGCGGCAACCGCGGCGACTGCGGCAACCCCATCGATCGCGTCGAAGGAGGCGGTCCGAGACGAGCCGCGGATCGGTGGGCATAACGGCCACGAAGGTCAATCCAGATGGGTGTCGGTATCCGAACTCGAGGAGTCGCTCGACGCCACTGACCCTCGTGAGGAGGCAGACCCGATCGAGGTCGGGGCTCCGCTGCGGATCGTGACGTTTGACTTTGGCGATGAGCGTGCTGCCTCGGCACTGCAGATCATGCTCGCGGGCCAATCGGGACTCGAGGTCCTGCGGCTGGACCGATGGAATCCATCAATGGCCCGGCGGTTGGTTGCGGACGCCCCAGACGTCGTGCTGTTGTCGCACTCCGGAGCGGTCCACAAGGATGAAGCGATCGCGCTAGCCCGTCTGTTGAGGAAAAATGGGTTCGATGGGTGGATCGTTCTCGGGTGGTGGCGTGCCAAATCGCTTCGCCATGCGACCCGACTGCAACTGAAGGAAGCCGGAATCGACTACATCACGCATCGACTGACGTCGATGGATCGAATGCTCCGGTACGCCGTGCGGACGTTCCCCGTCGCGGCGGTTCCGGAGAACAAGGCTGCCGTGTTAAGCTCGTAACGACGGGCGTCATCGGCCAGGAGACGTTGGTTCCTTGGGCCATCACCACCCTCCGATCCATGATGGGTCACTCCAAATCGCTGTTTGTTCATGAACGAAGCTCACACGCTGGCTCACTCCAAGCGATTCGGCTGGGAGTTCGTACCGCCCATTGCCGCCGTCGTTTTGCTGGCGATTCTCTCGTTGGTCAATTTGGTTCACGTCCGCGACAGTGAACGCGAATCGGCCAGCATCGATCAATCGCTCTCTCTCCTCAACGAATTGCTGCGTGATCTGCTAAACGCCGAGACGGGTCAGCGTGGGTTCCTGTTGACCGGAGACCACTTCTACCTAGAGCCCTATTACGCGGCGAGGGCCATGTATGGCGTCCACTTCGAGGAAGCCGACAAGCTGATCTCGGACAAGGAGGCGCGTGAAGCGCTCGGTAAGATCGCCGGTGCAGCGCGCCAGCGATTCGATGAGTTGGCAAACATGATCGAATTGCAAACCGCGGGCGATACGGTGACCGTCACGGCAATGGTGAACAGCGGCATCGGAAAGGCGACAATGGACGAACTGAGGACGCACGTGACCCACGCGGAGGCTACGCTCCTCGCAAAAAAGGAGGAGAGCGATCGACAGTCAGCGACGGCATTTACCAACTCGGTTGTCACCTTTGCCACGGCGCTTCTGTTCACCCTCGCCGCAAGCGTTTGGTCTTTCCTACGGGTCGACCGTGAACTGCACCGCCGACGCATGAGTGAGTGGACCGTGCTGCAACGTTCCGCTCAATTGCAATCCTTCGCCGATGTGGTCGCCCGAGTCTTCTCGGCTCGCGATGTCGATTCGATCATCGGCATCGCACTCCACGAATTTCGGCAATTGATTGGGGCTCGCGAGGCGTTGTTGCAGATCAATGACCAGGGTCGTTGGCGCGTCGAACGTGGGATCGTGGCGACCGGCATCCAACAACCCTCCGAAGAATATTTGCGGTGCGTTTTCGAGATCGTCAGGCGGTTGCCTAAGAACGAATCGACCTACTTCCGTCTGCGCCAGGACCTTTTGAACGATCTGGCGTTGACCCAAAGTGAGGAGTGGCAGGTCTGCAGCGATGCAATGGATGGCGTCCTCTCGGCCCCGCTACGAGATTCCTCAGGCCAAGAGATCGGCCGCATCGTCCTGATGGGAAAGTTCGGGGAGGATTTCAATAACAACGATTGCCTCCTGGTCTCCCAACTCGCCTATTCCGTGTCGGTGGCGCTCAACAATGCGAATCTCACTCAGCAGATGGCATCGGAAGCTGCAAAGAAAGATGAGTTTCTTGCGATGCTCGGTCATGAACTTCGAAATCCCTTAGCCGGTGTCGTAACCGGCAGCGAGGCACTTCTTCGAATCGGAGACCACACCGATGAAGCGATGCGGCTGAAGCAGTCGATTCTCCGCCAGGCGACGATGATCAGCCGGATCGTCGACGACCTTTTGGATGTCTCACGGATTGGTCAGGGAAAAATCAACCTCGCCTTGACTGAGATCGATATCAGGACGCTCGTGAACGAAACGATTCAGGACTACCATCGGCTCTACGAGGGGCGTCGCTTTCACATCGATGACCAGACCGGTTCGGTCCACCCCTGCATGGTCTACGGCGATCGTGCACGGATCACCCAGTCGCTCGCAAACCTAATCCACAACGCCTGCAAGTTTTCGCCGGAGGATTCCAAAATCACCGTGCGACTACATCGCAACGGCTACGAAAACCCCACGCTGCGAATCGAGGTGATCGACCAAGGTATCGGACTGACGCCCGCCGAGCAGTCCGTCGTGTGCGAACTGTTCCATCAAGTGCACACGACGATCGAACGCGCGATGGGCGGATTGGGCATTGGGCTAACGCTTGCCAAAGGCTTGATCGAAATGCACGGGGGCGAACTGTTGGTTGCCAGCGATGGACCGGGTCAAGGCAGCACGTTCACCATCCGCTTACCGATCCACCAGCCCAGCGACACCTTGAACCAGGCGCAGCCCGGTCCGCTGCATCCACCGAGTACTCAGTCACCATCCCACGCATTGAACACGCGGAACGCGCAAAATGCTCTGCACCCACCTCTGCAATCGACCAATTTTGAGGCGCCGTCCGCGAGCGGCTTTCCGGACGATGGGAAGCTGGAGGGGGAATGGCCACAGATGAAAGAGCCCAAACGTGTGCTCGTGATCGACGATCGCCCCGACGCGATCCTGCCGATTCGGGTCCTGCTCGGCCAGGATGGCCACGAAGTTTTTGAGGCGCACGATGGTTCGACTGGCGTCACACGCGCCGTCGAACTAGCGGCTGAAGTCGTTTTTTGCGACATCGGATTGCCCGGCGAGTTGAGCGGGTATGACGTGGTGCGAGAGCTACGTCAGCAGCCGACCACCCGCGACGCGTTCATCGTGGCGCTCAGTGGCTATAGCCAACCTTCGGACCGCCAACGATCCCGCGATGCAGGGTTCGACCTGCACCTCGCCAAGCCCGTTGACGCCGCGCGCCTTCGCGACGTCATGCGACGCAACTCGACTTTCGGTCGCTTGGAGTCAGAGTGTTCGATTGCCTCGGAGTCCGCCCGTGATCAGGCTAATGACGAACAGAATGATAAAGACGACGAACAGAATCTGCGCGATTCCGGCGGCGCCGGCGGCAATCCCACCGAAACCGAGAACCCCTGCGATCAGTGCCAAGATGAAAAAGGCTAGTGCCCAGGAAAGCATGATCGGAACCCCTGCGTGAGTGAACTGAGCGAATACCAAGCGAGGCGCCGAGCGACGATCACTCGGCTATCCGTCTCGCGTTTACTCAGGTCCTACGAGGCAAGTACCGTGCCAACGGCTGCGATGATGCCGGCCTAACCCAGCAAACGGCCCGCGGGCACCGGGCCTTGGGCGAATAACGATCAACGATCGTTCATTTGGTGGACAAAAGTTTGCCAACGCGATCGCGAACCTTCCCGCGAGTGATCCCAAGGATCGCCGCGGCTCGGGATTGGTTTCCTCCAGTCGCTTCGAGCACCCTGCGGAACAGGAATCGCTCGATCTCATCAATCATTTCGGCATAAAGGTTGGTGGAGCCCTCCCGCATCCGCTGATCGATGAAGTCACTCAGACCTTGAATCGAATCGAGCGATGCCACAAACTCGCCACCATCCGTGGCGTGGGAACCGCCCGGCTCGTCATCGGTTGAATCGCTATGGATCCCGTATACCTGATCTTCGGGCGAATCGCTCTCCCGATCCGCCGCATCGGATTCCAAGCCTCGGACGTAGCCAAGCGGTGTAGCTGCGTGCGACTCGCAAATGATGAATTCGGGCAGCGACTCGATCCCCACCACGGTCCCCGTTGTGCACAACATCGCCTGCCGAACCACCGATTGCAGCTGGCGAATGTTGCCTGGCCAGTGGTATCTAACGAGAGCCTGAAGCGCGTCGGGGCTCAAACCTTCCACCGCCTTTTTTTTCATTTCGCTTCGGGCACGATTGAGAAAGTACTCCAACAGCAGTGGAATGTCTTCGGTTCGCTCGCGAAGCGGTGGCAAATCAATCGTGTAGCCATTGAGGCGATAGAACAAGTCTTCACGAAACTCACCTCGGGCAACCAGTTCTTCAAGATTTCGATGGGTCGCGGCAATGATTCGAACGTCCGTTGAAACGTCCTTATTGCTGCCCAATCGCTGGAACTTTTGCTCTTGGATCACCCGCAACACTTTGCCCTGCACGACGAGCGACATGTCGCCGACCTCGTCGAGAAACAGAGTCCCGCCATCGGCGTATTCGAATTTTCCTTCGCGGCGGTGCGCCGCACCTGTGTAAGCGCCCTTCTCGACACCAAACAATTCGCTCTCGAGCAGTTGGTCGGGGATCGCGGCGCAATTCACGGCAACCATCGGCTGATCGCATCGAGGGCTGTGTTGAACAATCGCCCGCGCCACCAACTCTTTCCCACAGCCGCTCTCGCCGCGGATCAACACAATCACATTTTGCTCAGCGACCCGCCCGATCGCCTTGAAGACATTGACCATCTCGGTGCTTCGGCCGATGAACCGCTCGCCTCGCTCGAAACGATCAGTCAGAGACATGGCGACGGGTTGGTCCATCAATCGGCGGGACTCGGTCGCGCTCGCCGTCAGTTCTCTGAGCTGATCGAGTCGGAGCGGTTTGGAGAGGTAGTCGAAGGCTCCCAACCGCATCGCTTCGATCGTCGTTTCGCTCGAAGTGTCGGCCGTGATGAAGATGATCGGCAACTTCATGTCGAGGGAGCGGAATTGCCGGAACAGCTCCAATCCATTAGTCTCCGTCAGATACACGTCGATCAACGCCACATCGGGATGCCATTGCCGAACGAGCCGCAATCCCTCCTCAGCGCTCTGAACGGCCTGGACCTCAAACCCGTGGGGCGTGAGTCCGCGTTCCACTAACAGGCGGATCGCTGGGTCGTCATCAATCACCAATACTTTTGCGGCCACTCGTGCTCTCCTCTGACATTCAGTTCGATCTCGAACAAGCTAGGCGAAATCTCTCGAATGAGGAATCACTTGTCATCGAATTGGCGAATATTTTCATATCCGATGTGCCTGGCATCGCCGAACGCCTGGCGAACACGCATCGCGACTCCGCTTCGCCAAGCCGCGAAAGGGACGCAAGGCGGATCGCGCACGACCTGAAGAGCCTGGCCATGAATTTTTATGCTCAGCCGCTCAGTCAAATTGCCGAATCGATCGAAAATTCACCGGCTGCCTGGCTTTCCAACAACGATCCGGAGAGCCCCGAGGCGCTCACTCGCTTAGCCAAAGAGAGCTCCAAGGCGTTGGCCCGAGCGCTCGCAATATCCCGTTAACCCGCCGTTTGGGCAACCGTGACCGCATTCAGTTTACAGCGTCGTGCTCAGAAGCTGATCGACGGCGTCGGCCTGAGGTGGTGCGCTGGACGGATTGGCCAAGCCATCACCCTCTTCGGGGGTTAGCGATGTTGGCTGCTGATCCCACTGCGCCAAGGCAGAATCGTTGGCGACCAGCGGATCGGATGGCGGCACACCGATCATCGTTTGCGGCGACTCAGGATCGTCATTTCCCTCGCCCTCGCCGGCAAAACTCGGGTCGGCCGCAAACGCCGCGGCACTCGCCGCTTCGGACGCCGCCGCGGTGACCGGCGTCAAGGTCAGGTCACCAGAAACCAGGCTGACTTTCACCAACCTCATGGTGCCATTACTCGCACGGGTTTGAACGCGGGCGTCATTAACCGCCGGAAGCGTCCCCGTGACTGCCACGCCGCTCCCATTGGTCCCCCGTACCTGGAGCGTCGTTCCTGCCTCATTGAGTGTGACAATCGGCGAGTTAATCGACGGTGTGCCCGTCGGTCCAAAGCTGACCAACGCGTCGCGGCCCGGTTCAACGACCGCAAACAACGCCTCACGTGGAGCGTTGGAGAAATAATCGCCCATTCGAATGTGCTTGGGATGGATCGACCCGATGCGCACATCGCTGCTGAGCTGCCCTCCCGCCGGCAAAGCCGTGAACTCAATCGTCTGCGACTGTTCCATTCCGATCAAAAACTCGATCGCCGGGATGTTGATCTGATAACTTCCCGGTGCGATCTGGTCGAACCGCGGCGCCGACGCGCCCCCGTTGAGCGGTAAAGTTCGCGAAACGGCCTGCCCCGTTGATGTGGTGCCGGTTAACGTCGCGTTAAGCCCTCCCGTCAAACGGGCGAGCGAATCGCTGTTGAGAAGATTGAGCGCGTACTGGGTCGGCAGTGAATCGAGCACGTTGATCGTGATCGTCCCCGTGGACGAGAGGCCACCCGGGTCGGTCGTTCGGTAACCGATCGTATCGGTCCCGACGAAGGAGGCATTGGCCGGCGTGTAGGTGACGGTCGTCCCATTGACGGCAAACGTTCCTCCCGCCGACGAGCTGCCGATCAGCTGCACCGTCAAGGTTTCGGGGCCGTCCACGTTGGTCCCGTAATCGTCGAGCGTAGCGACCGTTTGCGAGCCTCCTCCGCGGAATACGTCGCGGGTGATGTTGTCGGCAGGTGGCGGATCGTTGACGGCGGTCACCGTGAAGGTCACGGTTCCGGTTGCTGTCCCGCCGCCGCTATCGCTGAGGGTGTAGGTGATCGTCTCGGTGCCGAAAAAATTGGCCGCCGGACGGTAGTTGATCGACGTCCCATTGCCCGCCAGGCTCACGACCGACCCCCGGCTGCTGCTGCCAACGCCGGTCACGGTGATCGTGTTTCCCGCTGCGGCAGGCGAATCGTTGGCGATCACATTGAACGTTGCCTGCGCCGAATCCTCCAGGACAGTGAACGAATCATTGACGGCCGTGGGCGGCGGGCTGGCCGTGGACGATACGACAACCGTCGCCGTTGCTTGTTGCGTCTGCCCCGTGTTGTCCGAAACCGTGTAGGTAAATGTTTCGGTGCCCGTGAAGCCAGCCGCCGGCCGGTAGCTGACCTGGTTGCCCGAAATCGTCGCGGTTCCGCCGGCCGACGGCGTCCCCACCGTGGCCAGCGTCAACGTTCCGGTGATGCCCGAGGCAAACGTGTCGTTCTGCAGAACATTCAACAACGTCGCGGCCGCGTCCTTCAGGACCGAGAAGTTGTCGTTGTTTGCCGTGAAGCGATTCCCCACCGTTAGCTCAACACGCCCGTAGGTGATCCGTTGGGGTGGAACTGCCGTGTCTTCATCGAACAGCAGGAATTCGTTGCCACTGACGTCGGCCGGATCGCTGACGAACGTCAGGTTGCCGGCAGCCTTGGAACGCATCCGGACCGTGGCGACCAACGCCTCCTCAACGCCGGTGGCGCTGAGCGTGTTGGCTACCGAACCGATCTCGTCAATCACGCCCGGCGCGAATGTTCCCGACGCAAATTCGTCATCGCGAAAACCGGGGCCGTACTGGATCGGCGTGGTCGCCACCGCTTCGGCGAGGGCGCTATCAAACCGAATGTCGGTATACGCCGTGAAGATTCCGAAATTATTGCTTCGCAAATCCTGTGCGTAAAACCTCAGGAGGAATTCTTCACCCACGCCGATACTCGTGATCACGTTTCCCGCAAGGTTCGTGACCTCGAGGCGAACGCCAGCCAGCGGTTCATCGGCAACGCTGACCGCGAACTGCTCGGACCGAACGTTGCCCGCCAGGTCGGTGAGGGCGAGCGTGAACGTCTGTGTCCCGATCTGCGACGTAACCGGTGTCCAAGAAATCACACCGGTTGCGGCGTTGATCGTCGCGCCCGTTGGCGCCTGAGTGAAAGAGTAAGTCAGTCCCGCGCCCTCTTCGGGATGATTCAGGTTGACACTGACGGGGACGCCGACGTTGGCCACGGTCGGAAAGTTCTGAACTCGGTCGGGTAGCGTGGCATCGTAGACGACCGTGATCGCCGGCGACGCGGGACTCGTTTGCGTCCCAACGATCTGGCGAGCCGTGATCGAATAAGTCCCCGTTCCGAGCGCCGCGATGTTGTTGGTCGTGATCGTCGCCGTGGTCCCCGACGCCAGGCCCCGTCCGATCTCGGTCGTTCCCGCGAAGAGCACGACCTCGGCACCATTCTGAACGCCCGTCACGTTGAAGGTTAACGAACCGGCGTTGGTGATCCCATCGCTATTGCTAGCCCCGGTATCGCTCTCCGCAGCGAGCGATACGGCCGATGGCGCCGTCGCGGTGGTACCTGCCGTGAACGTGAACACGAGCCGCTGCGTGTCGCTCTGTCCGGCGAGCGCCCCCACAACACCGGGCGCCGGCTGAACACCGACGTTGACGATCGCCTGGCCCACAAAACCGGCCGACGGCGTCACGGTCAAAAGGCCCGTCGTCGGCTGGATCGTCGCCGAAACACCCGTGGTCGCCGAATTGGCGAAGTAGGTAACCGGATCACCCTCGATGTCGACGTGACTCAATTGCAACGTCACCGGTGACGTGTTCGGAGCGGGCGCGGGCGCCGGGATGTCGTTGAGGTAGGGCTGCGAGTTGCTACCCACGCCGCTGTCCTCGACAACGGTCACGGTGATCACTTCGGAGAACGTGTTTCCGTTGGAGTCGGTCGCCGTGAAAGTGACCGTCGTCGATCCGGTCTGATTGCCCAAAGCCTTGAGCATCACGACCGAGTTCTCGTTATCGGTAAAGACTTCCATCGACTCGATCACGATGTCGATCAACGGCTTGTCGGCGCTGTTGGTCCCCTTGTCGCTGAGGTCGCCAATCTGGCTGATCGCCGCGCGAACCTTTTCACCCTCGACCAATTGGCCAAAGATCGAATGATTGAAGTCGAGCGTCCGCGTGGGTCCCGCGGTGATGAAGAACTGTGAATTGTTGGTGTCGTCACTACTCTTGGCAAACGACAACACACCGCTGCGATTGTGCTGCAGATCGGGGTGGAATTGATCGTCGAAGTTCGGCAGGGTCGAGCCACCGGTCCCATTGCCCAAGGGGTCACCAGCCTGCAACACGAAGTCGTCAATGATGCGGTGAAACAAGATTCCGTCGTAAAAGCCGGACTCGGCCAGTTCGATCACGCGGCCCGCAGGTCGCGGTGCGCGATCCTCGAACAATTCGAACACCATGTCGCCGTAGCCGGCCACCTTCATGCGGATGCTGCGGTTCCCCTGCAGGACCGTTGCCGACAACAACGTCGGGTCGGCGACCGTGACCGAAATCGTGATCGGCCCACCGCCCGGGTCGTAGGCATCGATGGGAATGTGGAGCGGCGACCCGATCGCAACGCTCTTGTTTCCGATCGTCTTGAAGCTGGGGTTGTCCGATACCGGAATCGCCACACCACTCCGCTGACTCAGCGTCGCGAGAGATTGCAATCCCTCAGCACGCGTCCCGTCGGGAAATTCCCACGTCGGAAAAACGCTGATTCCCTCGGCGACTCCAACGGCATTGAGCGTACGGTCGCTGCGAGTGACTTCGATGAACGGCAGCAAATCGCCGCCGTCTTGAAACAGCTCCTTCTGCTGAGTGCAAGCCGGACACCACGCGGCTCCGTAAAAAAGGACCCCGGCATCGGCGAGCGCACGGGCGAAGCCAACCAGGTCCTGCGCCGCTTCACCCTCGGGCTGAGTCGTCGACATCCATGCCGACGTGGCGCTCATCGAGGAATCGGTGTCGACGCCTTGGGTCGCCCAGAGGTCCACATCGCCCGCCATCATCTGGCGGCTCTCCAGCCGCTCGAGCAACAAGCGACCCCGCCGGGGTGTCACATCCTTGGCGCCCAGCAAAAGCGTCTCCAAAGCCGATCGCACCTGGGAAAGCGGTGATTGCTGACGCGGCTGCCCAGCCGCTTGCCCAGAGGTCGGACGGGTTTTCGGTGGGACCTTCACGCCTGTGACCTGTTCTCAATTAGGAAAAACGAACCGACTCACGGCTCGGCGAGGGGGAGACTTGCCCGGCGGACGCCTTAAAAAACGATCCCGCCCTGCGATCGGTGTCGGCACCCGGGAATCGATAAGACAAACAAATCCGCTGCGATCGCTACGGCTTACCCATTTCACTACCCGCGGGAGGTATCCGAATAAGACGCGACAAAGGACCCCTTGGTTCCTCACACAGCCGCGAACTTTTCGTGGAGAAAGCGCAAACCCTAGCTTAATCGAGCTCAGGTCGAGGCCCCCACCTTTTGACGCCGTGAATCGGCACGAGCGGTCACGGCGGGTCATAACCACCCGGATTGAAGGGGTGGCAACGACAAATCCGCTTGAGCGACTTCCATCCACCGCGGCAAAAACCGTCTTTTCGCAGAGCTTCAATCGCATATTGACTGCAGGTGGGCACAAATCTGCAGTTGGCCCCCATTAGAGGGCTGACCGCCGTCTGATAGCAACGCACAAAGAAAATCGCGAGCCGCGTGGCCATTGCTGTTTGCCTCGGGCGTCAGTCACGCCCAACCTTCGCGAGCTTGCGAGCTGCACGAGCCACCGTTTCGGGAAGTGAACTCTCAATCGCCCGAAAACTTCCGTCAGCATCGCGCTTGGGACGAACGATGATTTCAATACCGCTGGGCAACCGATCCCGCTGCCGGCGAAATGCTTCTCGAATCCATCGCTTCCAGCGATTGCGGACGACGGCGGAACCCGTCTTCTTGGAGACCGTAATCCCCAGCCGAGGGCGCCCGTCGCCTGTTTTCATTCGCCGAACGTTGACGACCAAGACCGTATCCGAGGCGTACGTTCCCCGGCGGATGATCTGCGTGAAGTCCTCGCCGCGGAGAACACGCGACTCCTTGGGGAATGATTCCCGTGTCAAGATCGCCCCCTTTCGGCAACGCTTGCGGAGGTCACCACCGTAGCCCCATCCGCGGTTCGATCGGATGCGTCTGGTCAAAGGATTCGATCCACTGTTGCGCCTTGTCGTCGATCGTCTTGGGCAGAATGATCTGTACCTGAGCAATCATGTCACCGGGCACCCCTTTTCCATCGTCGACTCCCTGCCCCTTGAGCCGCAATTTCTTGCCGCTGCTGGTCCCCGGGGGGATCGACAGCGTGATCGTCTTCGTCGGTGTGGGAACGTCGATCTTCGCCCCCAACGCGGCTTCCTTGAGCGTCACCGGCAACGTCATTTCGAGGTTCTTGCCGCTGCGGCGAAAGTAGGCGTGGTCGCTGACGGTCACGAGCAGGATCAAATCACCCGGCGGACCGCCATTGGGCGACACCTCACCCTTGCCTCGAAGGCGCATTTTCGTTCCGGATTCAACTCCGGGCGGCAAGGTCACGGCCAACTTGTGGCGACCGCTCGAAGTCGCAAGATAGAACTCGACCACTCCACCCGTGATCGCTTTGTGCAGCGAAATGTTCAGTTCGTGACGGAGGTTTTCGCCGGCGACCGGTTGCTGAGCCCGCCGTCGAGTCGCTCTTCCACCCGATCCGCCGCCACCGCGGGCACCCCTCAACTGCTCGAAGAAATCTGAAAACCCATTCTCGAAACCGCCACCCCCGCCACCCCGGCCGCCGAAAATCGACTCGAGATCGAGCCCCTCGAAACTCGCGCCTCCGGCGTCGGGCCGGAACCCGCCGCTACGAATCTTCTCGAAATCAGCCCCGTAGCGGTTGTACGCTTCCCGTTTTTCCTCGTGACTAAGGACGTCGTAAGCCTCTTGCACCCGTTTGAATTTATCTCGCGCCGATTCATCGCCCTGAGTCCGGTCGGGATGATACTTCAAGGCCAACTTGCGATATGCCCTCTGAATCTGGTCCTTTGTTGCGTCGCGGTTGACGCCGAGCGTTTGGTAAAGATCTTCTGCCATCGAGTATGGTGATACGGTGGAGTCGGATGGACCATCGTCGCGCTCGCGACGGCCCGAAATACCCTGAGCCGTCATCATGGCAGACCGAACGATTCTCGCAAACGGGATTGCAAAGAATGATCCAATCACGTGCTCTGACCGTTGGCCGAACAAATGTTCGCGATGGCTCGATCCCATCTCTGCTGCGATTCGCCTGCCTACTCGCGATTGTGATCGCGCCGACCAGCGCGATGGCCGCGGGAGGGCTCGTGACCGTTTCCGCTCAGGATGAGCAATCGGGTCACCGAGTTCCCGTTCGCATGGAATTGTTCCGAGTTGATGGCCGCGCGATTCCCGTTCGGCGAAGCGTTGATGCCGGATCGGGCTTCGTGCTCAACCGCTCGATCGAGTTGCCGCTCCCCGACGGTCGCTACCGATTTCGATTGATTCGGGGTCCCGAGTACCGCGTGATCAGCGGCGACTTTGTGCTCGAACGGACATCGCTCGACGCTCACACCGTCAAACTCGTCCGCATGGCGAACCTCCTTCGCGAGGGCTGGGTATCGGGTGACATGGCCGTCCCACCCTCGAGTCGAGACGTCGCGATCCGAATGATGGCCGAGGACCTGCATTTCGCGTCGGTGATCGGTCGAAAAACCGCAACACCGGTACCTAGGCCACCTGGGCCCGATCCAACCGCCGAGGAGCAGCGGCTTGCCGACCCGATCTGGATTCGTGAGGACGTGTCATCGAGCGCCGACGGAGGTCTGCTATTTTTTCCTCACCCGGATTCGATCTCGGATGAAGATTCAATCTCCGACGGAGCCCATGCGCCTAGACCGCAAACCCAAGAACTACCATCGGCTGGCGATCGCTCACCGCGGAATGATGAATCGGCAATCGAGCAGCTGCGAAGGCTCGTGGATCAATCGGGCCCGACGGTTCACGTCGCGATCGCCAACCCGTTCGCTTGGCAGGTGCCGCTGTGGTTGGCGACCGAGAATATCGATGGGTGGTTCCTCATGGGCGACTGGCTCGCCCCAGGTCGCAGCATCGAGAAAGTCGCTCGTGGCCGACCGCCCGTTGGACCGGGGTTCACAGGCCCACTGGGTCCAGGACGCTACGCCCAATCGATCCACTGGCGACTACTCGATGCGGGACTGCGACTCGCGCCGCTTGCCGGCAGCGGTCCGCAGGGTGAGGCAACGCCGATCGGCTACAACCGTCTCTATGTCACCCAAGGCGTCGCGAACGACAATTCGGATTTCACCTTATCGCAGTTCGACGATGATCAGCCGCATGGCGGGACGCTGCTGATGCAACCACCGGCGTCGGCCTCGCAGTGGATGCGAGCCGCTTGGGCAGGACAAAGCGTCGCGACCAATGGGCCGCTGCTACGACCGCTGCTCGGCGGCCACCCTCCGGGACACGTCTTCGAAGCCCGCAGCGGTGAAGTCCTCGAACTGGCGATGGAGCTAAAACTGGACGTTCGGGACCCCGTCGACTACCTCGAAGTGATTCACAATGGCCGAGTCTTCTTCAGCGCACGGCTCGATGAATTCTCACTCGCCGGTGGCCGGATTCCGCTGCTAAGCGTCGAAAAGAGCGGTTGGGTTTTGGTGCAGGTCGTAACGCAGCACGACGAACACTTGCGGGCGGCCATCTCCGCGCCGTGGTACATCCAATTCGATGGCACGCCGCGTGTGTCTCGAGCCGCCGTCGACTTCTTCGTCGATTGGCTTCGCGATACCGAACAGTGGATCCGGCAACAGTCGCCCAAAGAGATTGCCCGCAACGCACCGCATGTCCGTGCGGCACGAACGTTTTGGGCCGATTGCCTGCAAGCCGCAACCGATCCTTGAACTTGACTTCACGAACCATCCTCGAGGCCCGGGTCGGCCCCTAAGTCTTGATCGGCACCGTGCGAAGTTGCAACTCAGCCAGCTGCGCCGCATCGACCGCGCCGGGCGCTTCGGTCATCAGATCGGTCGCCCGCTGAGTCTTGGGAAATGCGATCACCTCACGGATGTTTTCCAATCCTCCGAGCAACATCACCCATCGATCAATGCCTAGTGCGATTCCACCGTGCGGCGGTGCACCGAACTTGAGCGCATCGAGCAAGAAACCAAATCGATCGCGGGCCGTCGCCTCGCCGATCCCGAGCAGATCAAAAACCTTCTGCTGGCTCGCGGCATCGTGAATTCGAATCGTCCCGCCTCCTGCCTCGCTGCCGTTGATCACCAAGTCGTAGGCCTGCGCGTGGCACTTCGTGGGGTCCGAATCGAGCAGATGCAATTCGCTCGCCAGCGGCGCCGTGAACGGATGATGCATCGCGTTGAAACGACCTGTCTGGTCGTCCTTTTCGAACATCGGAAACTCGGTCACCCACGAGCAGTGCAACGAATCGGGCGCATAGAGCTTGAGCTCGGCACCAAGCCGCTTCCGTAGACCCGACAGCCCCTTGCAGGTGACGCTCCATGAATCGGCGAGGAACAACAGCACGTCGCCGGGGCCGGCATCCATCGCAACGGCGATTCGCTCGAGTTCGTCGGCCTGGAAGTTCTTGCTCGTCGGGCTCCAGAGCGTTCCATCGGCCTCGACCCGGAACCAGGCCAGCCCCTTGGCGCCAAAGTCGTGCTTGACGTACTCGGTGAGTTCGTCGAGCCGCCGTCTCGAGAACGCCTCCGCAGCCGATTCCACTTTGATGCCGCGAACGAATCCACCCGCGTCGGCCGCACCTCGAAATACGCGAAACTCGACCGAACGCGCGATCTCGGTGATGTCGACGATCTCCATCCCAAAACGCAAGTCGGGCTGGTCGCTGCCGAACCGCCGCATCGCATCTTCGAAGGTCAGCCGCGGCAAAGGGGTGACGACCTCTTTGCCGACAATCCGCTTGGCAACCCGAGCCACTAGCCCGTCGATGATCGAAATGATGTCCTCGGCATCGACGAACGACATTTCGAGGTCCAACTGCGTAAACTCCGGCTGGCGGTCAGCCCGCAAATCCTCGTCTCGAAAACATTTGGCGACTTGAACGTAGCGGTCAAATCCGGCCACCATCAAAATCTGCTTGTACAGCTGCGGCGACTGCGGCAACGCATAAAACTGTCCCGGATGCACACGACTCGGGACCAGATAATCGCGAGCACCTTCCGGTGTGCTTCGACCAAGAATGGGCGTCTCAACGTCGATAAAGTCGTGCTCAGCAAAGTAGTCCCGCATCTCCTTGATGATGCGGCTTCGCGTGATCAACGAACGCTGCATCTGCGGGCGGCGAAGGTCGAGAAAACGATACTTCAGTCGCAAGTCCTCATTGGGAAGATCGGTCTGCGAGGGCGTAAACGGCAGTGCGACGGACGGGTTGAGCACCTCAACCTCCGCGCATCGAAGTTCGATCTCGCCGGTTTCGATCTTCTCGTTGGTTTTGCCGATCAACCGATCGGCCACCATCCCCTTGGCCTTGATCACCCACTCGGACCCGACCCGACCGGCGAAGTCGATCTGCGTTTGGCTCGCCTCCGGCGGCCCGACCACAATTTGGGTGATGCCATAGCGGTCCCGAAGATCGATGAAAACGGCTCCACCGTGGTCCCGCTTGCTCTCGACCCAACCGCATAGGGTCGCCTCGCTGCCGACATCGGATTTGCGGAGCTGGCCGCAGGTGTGGGAACGTAGCAAAGCGAATGTCCTGCTGGGGAGGGAGGCGGATCGAATTCGGCCGAAACTTAGACTGGGAAACCTCGACATTCTATTGATCCCGGAGAAACCCGAAAGGCGACGATCCCCCACCCCTCCGGAACCGTCCTCGATCGCGTCCGTACTCCGCATCGCCGCGAGGATTCGCACCTCGCCCAGGTCGCTTGCGGTTGCTTTGCCCCGCCATGGCGCTACAATCCGCCGTTTCGCTCCATCGGTCTTCAGACTCCGCTAACCAGCATGAATCAACCCCCACAGTCGGATATCGCAGCCAAAACCGACAACCATGCCCAAGCCTCACCGCCGAGCGAAGATCAGCTCAAGGATCCACGGGTCGCGCGGCGTGAAAAACTTCGTCGGATCCGCGAACTGGGAATCGACCCCTGGGGAAGTCGCTTTGACGATCGCGGCTTGATCCGTGATGTTCGTGAACGCGCCTCGGAAATCCGGTATCGCACCGAGACCGGTGTCGAGCACGAATTACCGCCGATTTCAGGCGAAATCGACTTGCGATCGTGGCGTTCCCAGTTCGGGCCCGGTGAGGAGGTTGGCCCGACCGTTCGCGTCGCCGGCCGGATCATGCTCTCCCGCGACAAGGGAAAGTTGATTTTCCTGAACCTCAGGGACTGGACCGGTGACATCCAGATCTTCGTCGGGCTCGGGCAAATCGGTGCCGAAAACTTCGAATTGGCCAAACTGCTCGACCTCGGTGACCTGATCGGCGTCGACGGCCGATTGGGGCGCACCAACACCGGCGAATTGACCGTTTTCGCCGAGCGGATCCACTTCCTCACCAAAATGCTCGAACCAGCCCCCGACAAGCACGCCGGGCTGACAGACCCCGATCTCCGCCAACAGATGCGCTACGCCGATCTGGCGTTCAACGACGGCGTGATGAAGACGTTTCTCGATCGGACCACCATCATCCGCTCGATCCGCCGCACACTCGATCAGGACGATTTCTGTGAAATCGAAGGCCCCACGCTGCACACGATTGCTGGCGGCGCCGCCGCCCGGCCCTTCGTCACGCATCACAACGCCCTCGACATGCAACTCTACATGCGGATCGCCCTCGAGTTGCACCTCAAGCGATTGATGGTCGGCGGAATGGAAAGGGTCTATGAACTGGGGCGTGTCTACCGCAACGAGGGGATCAGCCCCAGGCACAATCCCGAATTCACGATGCTCGAGGCCTACCAAGCTTACGGCGATTACGGCTCGATGATGGACCTTACCGAACGGATCATTACCGATGCCATCGAAGCAATCGGAGGAGGGTTCGTCCGTCCGTTCGGTGATCAATCCATCGATTTCACGCCGCCCTTTGAGCGGAAGACCTACGCCGAATTGTTTGAAGCCGCCACGGGCGTCGATCCCGCGGACGACGCGAGCGTGCTCGAGTTGGCAAAGAAGCTGAAACTTGAGACCGCTGGAAAACACCCCGACGTGATCCGCAACGAAATCTTCGAAGAGAAGGTCGAAGATTCGCTTTCCGGGCCAATCTTCGTCATCGATTATCCGGCCAGCATTTGCCCGCTGACCAAACGCAAGGCGGACAACCCTCAAATCGCCGAGCGATTCGAAATGTTCATCTGCGGAATGGAACTCGCCAATGCGTACACGGAGCTCAACGACCCCGATCTGCAGGAAACGCTCTTCAAGACGCAGCTGGCCGGAATGGCAGAGGACGATTCGATGGCTCGCATGGACCACGATTTCGTCCGCGCCTTGCGTTACGCGATGCCCCCTGCCGGCGGCCTCGGGATCGGCATCGATCGGCTCGTGATGCTGCTCACCGGCCAAAAGTCGATCCGCGACGTTGTCCTATTCCCCGTCCTTCGCCCCGAGTAGTTGGGCACGGACAGAGGAAGGTGCATGGATAACCGAGGACAGACCAGCCTCAATCGCATCCACCCCTTCGAAGCGGCCGACTAGAATGACGGTTCCTGCGTCACCTGCCGCAAGTACTCGCCATATTCGTTCTTCATTTCCGACGCTCCGCGCCCAAACTGCTCCGGAGTGATGAAACCCATTCGCAGCGCGATCTCTTCGGGACACGCGATCTTCAGGCCCTGGCGTTTCTCAACGGCGGCGACAAAGTTACACGCGTCCAACAACGAATCGCGAGTCCCGGTATCGAGCCACGCGAAGCCGCGCGAAAAGACTTCGACGCTCAGTTGGCCATCCGCCAAATAACGCTTGTTGACGTCCGTGATCTCCAACTCACCACGCGGTGACGGCTCCAAGTTCGCGGCGATTTCAACCACTCGGTTGTCATAGAAATACAGCCCCGGGACCGCGAAAGACGATTTCGGCTCCGTCGGCTTCTCCTCCAACGATACCGCACGGCCCTGCTTGTCGAATTCAACGATGCCGTACCGCTGGGGGTCGGTCACGTGATATCCGAAAATGGTCGCGCCGACCGTTTTATTCGCGGCCGTGGTCAACACCTCGCGAAAACCGCGGCCGTAAAAAATGTTGTCACCCAGCACGAGCGCCACCGGATCGCTGCCCACAAACGACCGGCCGATAATGAACGCTTGCGCCAAACCCTCCGGTCGTGGCTGCATCGCATAGGAAAATTGCAATCCCCACTGAGAGCCGTCACCCAGCAACCGCTCGAACGCCGGTAAATCATGGGGCGTCGAGATCACCAGGATCTCGCGGATGCCGGCAAGCATCAGCGTCGACAGCGGATAATAAATCATCGGCTTGTCGTAGATCGGGATCAACTGCTTGCTAACGGCCAGCGTGATCGGATGAAGCCGGCTGCCGGCGCCGCCGGCGAGGATGATGCCTTTTCGAGTCATCGGTGGCGAGTTGCCCCGGGCGAGTGGAAAGAAATCAGGTGAGTCATGTTCGCTGGCCGGAGTGGCAAATCCGTATCGTTCGAAGCACCTGAAATTCTACGCCGCTCACTCGGCCGTCCGACAACTACCGGACAAGCTCGCCGCGGACGGCCCATTGTAGCGTCCGACCACCGCCGGAGGATCGTGGTCGCATGATGACTCAGGATCACACGTGGTCAACTGCCTGCATGAAGCCAGGCAAGCACGACACGAACAAGCTCACGTCGTGGACAGTGCCGCCAACCCTGCGCTCAAAAGTCTCAGCACGCCGGACCAACATGGGACTTTCGTCGACGCCTCACCGCCAGAGCGACCGATCCGACGACCGCGATCAAGGCCACTGAAGCTGGCTCGGGAACAGCCGTCACACTGATCGACTGGATCGTCACGCCCGCCTCGCTGACCGATCCCGATCCGAACTGAGATAGGATGATTCCTCCGAACGATGGATCCGAGACCGTGCCGCTGCCGTACTGGGCGGTTGCATACGGGGTTAGGTTCTCGAAATCCGGCCCCACGAAAAGGTTGATGAAATCATTCTCGTTTCCCGAGACCATGTTGATTTCAGCGCGAAGAGCGTACGCCTGGTCGAAGTTGAGAACACCCGTGCCGAATGCAAACGGGTAACCGCCCTGACCGTTGACACGCGCCCCGAACTGAAAACCGCCGCCATCCGCCGAACGAGCCACCAGTCGGGCGTTCGCGAAATTTCCGCTCGTGTCGCCGTCGGGCCGCGTGGACAATGCCGCGAAGTACGAAGGGTTCGACCCTGCCGACGAAACGCTCAGCAAAACGTCAAAATTGAGAACGGTCGAGCCCGTGAGCGGTTGTACGATCTGACTGGCAAATGGAAGCACGACATCCTCGTTACTCACCGTCCTGCCACCCACCCAACCGACCGTTCCACCGCTTACCTGGATCGGCTCCGATTCGACCGTGCCGTACCTCAGCCACCCGTTTTGACCCACCAACGGCCCGTTGACGTAGGTTGAGAAGTCAGCTTCCGCAACGGTCTCGCTCAAGGCCGCTTTCGGGGCGGAGAGCAACAAAGCCAAAGCAAACAGGCTGCAGAACAAAATCTTCATCGATTGGCCACGTACGATTCGGGTGAGGGCGGCGGTTCACGACACGCTCGCCGCAGGAAACGGTCAATACCGGTACAGTCTTCATCAGCGAGCCTACACTAACCCGCACCGCCCGCATTGCAATCATTTACATGATGAAAAAAAGATGAAATTGATCGCCAAGTGACGAAATGGTGTGCTAGATGGATCCCGGTTCAGAACGGTTGCCGGGTGCTCAGTTGCACTCGCTCAGAGGGCCGCCACCCCCAACCGTTGCCGTTGATAGTTGCCGGTCGTGATCCGATCCACCCAAGTTTGGTTCTCGATGTACCAACGAACGGTCTCTTGAATCGCCTCTTCAAATACCCGCTTGGGCGACCACCCCAATTCTCGCTGAATCTTGTCCGCGTCGATCGCGTAGCGACGGTCGTGCCCAGGACGATCTTTCACGTACGTCACGAGCTCATCGCAATCGTGCGGAAGGTCACTCACCAATTCGTTGACCGCGCGGCAGATGGTCTTGACAATCTCGATGTTGGTCCGCTCGCAATTGCCGCCAATGTTGTAGGTCTCTCCCACTTTGCCACGGTCCAATACGGCCGAGATCGCGTCGCAATGGTCCTCCACATACAACCAGTCACGAACATTCAACCCGTCTCCGTAGACCGGCAGTGGCTTGCCCTCGATCGCATTGAGCGTCATCAGCGGGATCAGCTTCTCGGGAAACTGGTAGGGTCCGTAATTGTTCGAACAGTTCGTGATCAGCGTGGGAAGACCGAACGTGTGGTGCCAGGCGCGGACCAGGTGATCCGAAGCCGCTTTCGAAGCCGAATACGGAGAATTGGGAGAGTAGGGCGTTGTCTCGGTGAACCTCCCCGTCGGCCCGAGCGAGCCGTAGACCTCGTCGGTCGATACATGCAAGAACCGAAATGCGTCCTGCCGATCGCCGTCTAACCGCTTCCAGTACTTGAGCGCATTTTCTAGAAGACAAGACGTCCCGACGACGTTGGTTTGGATGAACGCCGCGGGACCGTCGATCGAGCGATCGACATGTGACTCGGCCGCGAAATGAACGATCTGATCGGGTTGGTACTGATCGAGCGTCTCGGCAACACGCGCCGCGTCGCCGATATCGGCCTGCACGAACACGTGCATTCGGTCATCGACCGCCGGAATCGAATCCAGATTGCCGGCGTAAGTCAGCAGATCGTAGTTGATCACACGTGTCTGCTGCTCGGCGAGCAGACCACGAACGAAACAACCGCCGATGAATCCGGCACCACCCGTCACGAGAAGCGTTTTCATGGGAATCTGAGGTTAATTGGAAACGGAGTGCAGATGGCGGGCTGCGTGGTTTGAATCCCGCCCCGCCCGGCTAAAGCGTCACTGGTTCCGCCTGCCACTGGGCGAGCGATCGCTTCACGGCCAAAGGAACGTCGGTCAACTTCAATCCCGCAGCAATGGCCTTGCTGCTGTCCAACACACAGTTGGATCGTGGCGTGATCGCGGCTCGGCTCATGAACTCTTCTTCGCTCTGAAAGAACTCAAAGGCTTTGTCGCTGACGCCCGATTCTTGAATCCATCCCGCGACCTCACGGGTGGTGACGCTTCCGGGATTGGTCAGGTTGTAAATTCCGCAGGGCAGTCGACGCTCAAGGCAATCCAGTCCCGCGGCCACAAACTCGGGGAGGTGCGAAAGGCTATTCTCGGCTTCGAGCAGCCGCGCGTAACGCATCACCTTCGAGAGATAATTTCTTGGGCTGTCGACGTGCGAGAAGGGAATCCGCAATCGCCAGATGTAGCAATTCGGCACGCCCGAAAGGATCTCTTCGCCGAGCGCCTTGGTACCGGAATAAAAACTACAGTTGTTCTGCCGAAATGAAAAATTGGGCGGATCGGATTCGTCGAATCCCCCACCGTCGTCGCGTCGCCCCGTGAAGATGCAACCCGAGGAGACATGTCCCCAGGGAACGTTAACCTCGGCACAGGCCTCCGCAATCACACCCGGAAGCACAGCGTTACCCGCCAGACAGTTCGCCTTGTCCTTTTCGCATGCGTCGACATTGGGTTTACCGGTGTAGCCCGCACAGTTGATCAGCGCATCGGGGCCGAGCTCTCGCAGTCGACGGCCCAACTCGCCAGCGTCGTAAAGGTTCACGTCACGACGACCGATCGAGACGACCTCCCATTGACGCTCAGCGATCTGCGACGCGAATTCGGTGCCGACATACCCACCGCCACCCAGCAAAACAACGCGCATCAGGAATTGGCTCGCAAACCGAGGTTCGAACGTAAATCCAAAACGGAAACAACACAAAAAAACCCCGGAGCGGCCGGGGTGCTTGATGATCCGCGATGGGTGGGGAACGACAGTAGGACAACCGCCATAAGATCGGAACAACCACTAAGGCATCGGAAAGAACACCTATACGACGCCAAGCTTAATTCACGACTTGCCTCATCACAAGTCGTTTCGGATCGGCCGCTCCCTATTGAGCGACCGCAGCCCTAGCGGCCCCAGCAAGGCGCCGATCGGCACACCTACCATCGCACCGTAGATCCCACCCCTGATCGCCCAGAAAGCGCTCCCAGGCTGCAAGGTTTCGCTACTCGCGATCGTCACGTAGGCGGCGACCATTGCACCGACCGCACCCGCCACGGATGAAGCAGGCAGGCCTCCCAGTCGGCGGAACGCAAACGCACTCAGCCCGCCAAGGGTCATCGCGAAAAGGATCCCCCAAACACCGCGAAAGAGGTTCAAGGCGAGTAGCCCTCCTGCGATTGTCGCCAGCAAGCCGAAAAGGGCCGCCAGCGCACCGGTTGCTAGGGAAGTAAGCAGTCTCACGGACGGACTGTCGGCATGGAATCTCTTCGTCATGATCGCACGAATGAATCGATTCAGTGGACGACGGACGATGACTCACGCTGAGAACACGCCGCTCCACTGAAACCGCTGGCGCGACGATCGCGTGCTGAAGTATCCATCAAAAAATCGCCTCCCCCGGCAGTTCGGAAGCCTGCCGAATCCAACTCGCGAGCAGATTCTCGTCCCAAGGATCGCTCTCATGAATGTGGAAGTACCGAACGGTCTTCTGCTTCGATGCAATCGGCGGAACGGGATCGAGCAAGGTGCCCACGAAGAAAGCCACTTTGACGTATTTCGTGGTGCAATCAAAGGCGATAAACCAGCCTTGCCCCTCGATGCCGTAAAACGGCGTGTTCCATCGAACGGCCTTGCGAACACCTGGCACCGTTCGCTCGATCAACCGGTCCAGCTTCTCGCCAATCTCGCTTTTCCATTCGGGCATCGCATCGATGTAGGCCTTAACGGAGGCGTCGCCGTCGCCTTTTGGGATCTGTGGATTGCCACCCGTGAGCAAATTCGGTTTGGTGGATACTGGCTGAGTCGCGGTCTCCGTCTTCTTTCGAGCCATCTGGGCTTACCGTGGATTACGAGTATGAGCGGAACGGACGTACGCTGATGATTGAGCTTCACCGAAAAGGCCGCTCGACTTCGTCGCTCGGTTTCTCGGTATTCCAGTCCGCGGGAGATAATTCGACTTAAACCGTTCGGAACATTTTGGACCCACAATCGTCATAGCCAATCTCCTGAAAAAAAGATTTGGCGGAATGGTTGAATGCCCACACGTCAAGAACGATTCGACGTACATCATGCGCTTCAGCGAGCCGTTCGCAGTCCGCGAGAAGCAACCGCCCGTAGCCCCTTCTGCGGAAATCTGGAGCTACCTCAATTTGGGTGATGTGTCCGAAACGTTGAGCGTGCGTGAACATGGTTTCCGGCCTCGTCTCGATGACGAACACGACGTGGCCGACAACGGTGCCTCCATCCACGGCAACACGCAAAATTGTATCCGATCGCGAAAGCACGACGGATAGATGCGAAAGTGCAGCACCTGCATCGAATCGGCGGTAGATATCCGCAAAGGCGCTCGCGTGAGACTCCTGAAGCCGCACCATCGCTGCAGCCAAGTGAGGCAAGTCGCATTCGTTTGGATCACGGATCATCTGTTCATCTGAGGATTGAGTCGACAAAGATCTGCGCTGACCGCGGCCGATTCACCACTCGGCTCACCGCGTGGTTCGGCGCTTTCCCTCTTGAGAAATGGCCATGCTGCTGCTTCGCTTCAGCGATCGAATGTGCTGCGTTCTACGCAGCCGCAGTGCCGTCCAATCATCGTCAATCGCCACCTGACGCACGGGCTCGAATCCGGCATCGCCGAGCACCGTCCAACCGCGGTCACGATTGAACTCACACTGGTATTTTTGGGATGTCGCTTTGGGATAGGCGACCCACACCACTGCGTCACCCTCCGTTGCCCTCGCGAGGCTCGCAGACACTCGATCCAGTTCTGACTGCTTGATCGCGAAACCAATGGCGAAAGCGGTAGATGGTTTTGAAGATCCTTTTCGCAGTAACTTCACGCCAGACAGCTTGGCTAATTCCGGCTCAAAGGACTCCGGCGCATTGAGCACGAGCACCGTCTCATTGCTACCCAGATTTAGTTTCTTGAACAGCGGTGTCATCAAAAACGTCCTTAAGCGGAACGACCTCATCGATTCAGCCAACACGTCATCACCGATCACTCGCAAACGCTGCCGCCTCTGAAGCGATTCCTTCCAAAACCATTAGATTTTCGCTGTCGTTCCCGTTGTGGCACTCTGTGTCGGTTTTCCAATTACCGTGTAAAGCAGGTGTCAGAGAGCGACATACGCTGGCATCAACCGCCGGCCTGAACCGAGTGACTTTCTGCTGTAAAATTTTTCACCGCCGATCCGCTGATTCACATCGCTCTGCCAATTACCCAGATCGCGGCAGCCAGCGGGCCAACCGCCAGTAAGTTTAGCAAGCATCCACTCAACCGTCACAGCAGTCGCACGAATCGATCACGATGACAAGAAAAGGCGCTACCCACCCATTCCGCTTGGTTAGCACCAAGGACCATCAGCACCGGGCCATCACCGGGCTGCTGGAAACAATCGCTTCAATCTCTGCAGTCCCGACACGCATGCTTTTTCGTCTTCGGATCGCATCCCATCATTCGCCCGCGAACATCAAACTCAAACGAGCAGCACTTCTGAAGAACGTCCTTCAACATCGCTCTGCCACGCTGTACTCGAGACTTGGCACCGGAAAGTGAGAGGCCCAACCGGTTGGCAACGTCCTGCTGAGATCGTTGCTCGATATCGGCCATCTGGACCGCCTCTCGATAGCCGTCAGGCAACGATTGGACCATCTCAGGCAACCAACCGGTGCTTCGACAGCCGGGCCGCGGATCGTCGACATCGTCGCCAACGTTCTCGGCGTCGGCTAGAGCCACAGTCGACTTCATCGCGATCCGATGGTGGTCGTGAACCACGTTCCGTGCGATTTGGTACACCCACGATGCCAGTCGCTCCGAATCCTGAAGCGATCCAATGTTGCGGTGGACCCGCATAAATGTCTCCTGGAGCAGATCGTCGGCAACATGATCGTTCGGAACTCTGCGGCGAATGAACTGCCACAGGTCCAGTCTCAGGTGCGACCAAATCGCATCGGTCGTGGGTTGAGTCTTCATCACGGTGCCTCAGTCGACCTTCGGCTGCGGTGGCGAGCAGCATTCCACGGTTACGCAGCAACCTGCCGAAGTGCAACAGCTTGTCGGCATACAACAGCTTGTCGGCACACAACAGCTTGTCGGCATGCAGCCAATCAGCGTGACACGGCAGGAACTGGGGACGCAACAGCCGGGAGGCGAACAACAAGCCGCGGTGTTGTCGGTTTCAGTTGAGGGGGACTGCATCATTTTGCTCCTGTACATTTACATTCGAGTTTTCAGCGGCTGAATGTCAGCCGCCTTTGAACAAACAGACGGAACCAGCCGAGAAAAGACGCAAAATACCCGCAGCTGGCGGTGCCTTCGCCGCCCGATTCTTGACTTTGCGTCGGTGAACGGACGACGCCGCATGCGCCTGCGGGCAATTGCTAGTTCCTACCGCCGGCCCCGCCGGAACGAAATGCGCGATGAAGCAGACCAAGTGCAAGATACACGATCGCCGTCCAACCAGCGAATAATGGGATAGCCAAGCAAGGGCCAAAGTTTCGGCCGGTGTCATGCTGCCAGCGATCAATCGCGTCTCGTGCGGCCGGTGTTTCTTCTGCTGCACCCCTCACTCTTCCGTCGCCGTCTAAGTCGTACGAAATCATCTCGTTGTGCAGTCCCTGTTCGAGCACGAGATTTGCAATCCACACGGCTCCAACGCAGGCAAACCAGGTGATGATCGTCATCAAGGGCCATTCAATCTGGCGGGGCAGGACCCATCGATCGAACAGGAACGTCAAGACTGGCAAAGCCAAAGCGAAGTAGACGAGTATTTGAGCGATGAGAACCATTGACGGCCAAAATCGATTGGGAAATCCGAATGAACACATCAACGCGATCGTTAGCGCTCTGGCATTGCGCTCGAGGCGCCGGGTGTATTCGACATTACTTTGCCCTGGACGCCTCCCGCCAGACGACAACACCATCGCTCCGCAAGCCCATCTCCACATGCCGCTCTACTGTCGGGAATGGATTCTGTGAAATCCGGTCGCGAGGGTCGTTCCGTCCAACTACCAAACAACCCACCCAATCCGTAGTCACTTCAGGAACGAGATTGACCGGGGGCTGCTGGGCACCAACGCCGCAAATGCGTGGCGATACCAGAATCAACAATGCGATGGCCAATCCGCCAATCATTTTTGCAAATTTCATTCTTATCCCCTTACTTTGATGGATTCCGGTAACATCTGTAGATCTCGATCGACTGCCAACGTAATTCGCGCCATGGAAATTGTCGATGCCGGAAAAGTCCTGGCCGCTGAGCGGTGCATCTGATGGCGATGCGCATTCCCCGGGGATCACGGAGTCTCTTGGGAAACACGAATGAAGCATTCCGTGATGCCGCCGATTTCGGTCGTCACTCGGTAAGAATCCTCGCCATCGAAGTTAATCTTGGAAAAGCTAGACATTTCAAAAATTGCCATATTTGGGTCTGGTGGCGAGTCATTGCGGACTACCACGGAATGATCATCAAAACCAAGGACTGTGTACGGTATCGTTTCTACGAAGCCATCCAATTCAGTTGTAATGGTCGTGTCAGTGTACGTGACCTTTAATTTTCCGAAAAGATTTTCAAGCTTCGCTCGACCCTCATCGGAGGCAGATGGCCGCAGCGCCTTCAGCGTGCGATCGCGGTCCGATATCCATGTTCCTAAAAGACGTGGATCTCTCAGCTTTGACGCGGACGGATTCTGTGCAAGCATGAAAAGAAGGAAGGAACACGATATTGCGAAAACAGCGGTCAAAATTTTCCAGATCATGGGGAAACTTGGGTGAGAGCGTCGATCGTGTCGATACGAAGAGAATAGCTGATTAACAACTGTATCGAACAGAAATCGCTAAAAACCGCCATTGAAAATGGTGATCCATCTGCCCTGCGGAAGTCAAGCCGACCGCGACGGTATTGCCATAGGAATTACAATCCCCATGATTACCATGGCTATAGTAAGGATCCCGCTCAAAACGATACCCACATAATTTTGAACGCGGACGACGCAAACCTCGTCGATGCCGTGCTGGCGAACCGGCCCCGCCATCAACACAGACGGCATCGGTCAGTCACAGGAGCGCCACCCACCAAACACACGGACTCGAACCACATGAAGATTCTCGCTCTGGACCTCGGAAAGTTCAACTCCGCCCGCTGCTCTGCAACATGTTTTTAGGCAACGTTGGAATTGATGGGTTTCCAGTATGTGCACCAGCCTTGGTTCTGGACGTTGGCCGCGCGTGGGATCTGAATCAAGACCTGTGCAAAGCCTATGTAATCCCCGCCCGAAAAGAGAGCATTCCAAGTGGAAAACCAAGCTGCTGGCGGCACGAGGGCGGGGGGAAGTAGACCGCTTGCGGCCGCGACGAGCGGCAGGACCGTGAGAAGAAGAAACGGCATCGCAAACACGGCGAGGTAGCGGTCGCGTGTGAGCGGCCCGCAGTACGTGGCGTAGAACAGCAGCCGAGTAGGCCATGCTCCGACGACTGTGCAAGACGAGCATCCAAACCGGGGAGTGACCACGGCATGGAGGAGTTCGTGAACCACAATGATCACGGCTAGGGAGAGGACCAAGGCAGTACCGCGGTACTCAAACGAGGGCAGCCCAATACCCAGCCAACCGTAGCCGACCACTATCGCCATTCCCACACCGACGGAAAAGCCAAAAAACTGCATCACGAAGAGCCCTGGTTCGCGAACGGGGCGCCACGAACTGTCTGGCTCAAACTCATCAGGTGGCGGGCCAAGATGAAATCGCATGTCTGTGAAACCACTGCAGTGTGACGCCGACGAACGTTGGACATCACTGTGGATCTACTGTTGATTTTCTATTCGACACACGCGGCATGCCGTTCCCCCGTGCATGTCATGACTCGTTGGGATGAGATCACTGATCACTGTGACCATCTGACGACCAAAGCATTCAACCTAGCCGAAGGCACAAGACCGCGCGGATCAAGCCCAAAATTTTTAGCGGCTGCAGTCGACAGCCACAACAGAGTCTCGCTCGCTGACCTCGACCACCGGGCTGCTCAGTTGCCCGCCCCCGACTGTGGTGAACACAGATCTTTTAGCTGCTGCCACTGAGCCCTCGGAGGCGACGCTTTGACGCAGTCGCCCGCGTGTCCGATTTCAGCCAAAGGGATGGATTTTGGTCACCACCTCATCCACTGGTGCTGACCCGAAAAGTTCGACACATCATCGTGATCGGG
>JBGTCJ010000479.1:0-2848 GCA_041748895.1 Pirellulaceae bacterium | reverse complement strand
AAGTCTGGAACATGAGAGCCGAGGGGCCATCGATCGCAATCACTCAAGCAATGGTTCAACACGATGGTGCGATCTATAAAGTGTTGGCTGCGACCGGGGGAGTTGCCGCCGACGATGAATCCGCCAATCGGTTCATCAATTCGTTGTCAATCGTCGAACAAACAGACGCTCAACCGCCCTATCAGCCTGCCACTGAACGTTCGGAACGTATTCTGCGCGATCGACGCGATCGACATGCTGATCGTGTTGAACGTGCTCAACGTGCTCAACGTGCTCAACAGAGTCAACCTGCTCAGCAGCTCGATGGGGGCGTTGATCTTCACAACCTATCGAAAACCATCGGTGGCGCAGGTGCCCTCCTCGCAATCGGGCTAGTGGTATATTTGCTAATCCGTGGCAAGGAGAGCCGACCATCATGACACAACCATCCGTTGCATTTTGAGTCGCGGGCCACGTGTCCTCTATCGAAGTTTCTTGAAGAGGATTGGAACCAACGAAGACGCCATCCATTTGTAGTGACGGGGACCCGGTAGGGACACAGCACACGCGCGAAGAGGGGCCGGTAGGGACACGGAGTCGGGAACCGCTGGGGACACAGTACGCGGGGACTTGGGGTTGGGGGACATCGGGTTGTGCCCCCGGTGCCCCCCCGTATACACCCCGGTCGCGCCGATCGGGACACAGCGCGTGGTCAGCACGTGATAACCGATAGCGCGCCGAAAGGGACACAGGCATGTGGCACCGGTAGAAGGACAGGGACCGGAAGGGACGCAGCGTAGAGTCCTGCGCAAAATAGTTGACAGAGGTATCCCAGCCATGTCCCCATCCACGGCGAATCTGCGCAAACAAGCGGATGCAATCCGGTCATCGATCGCTTGAGCAAAGCTTTTGCTAACGCCAGATGCTATATTAGTCACGAAAACCATGACGCATGCAAAAAGGCAGTAAAGTGGTGACAAACCCTCGCGGACTGTTGGTGATATTTTTTTTGGTAACTATGGCTGTGCCAGCGTTTGCCCAGTCGGAGGATCTCGAATCCAAGCCGTTCTCGTTGAGTGATCTGGGTTCACTGGGCGGACTCGCTGGACTGGGAAGTGACCTGCGACAATCGACTGAGACGTTTGCTCAGTGCATGGTGATCTTGGAGCGACTTGCGGGACCGGCCCTCGTTGCTGCTGAGCTGATCAGCCGAAATGTAGCGGAGACCAGTTCGGGCTTTGATCCATTTGGCATGAAGGAGTCGCTGCGCACAATCCGTACCCAGCAGGAAACGATTCGAAAGCAACATCAGCAGATCGTACGGTTGCAGCGACGTGAGATTCAGCAGCTGAAAAGAGAGATTGCCGAGTTGGAAGCAGTGGAGCAAGGCCGGGACAAGCGCCAAAATCGCCGGTCCGAAGCGCGAAGGCGACCCGTGAAACAGCGGGCTTTCTAGCTCACACCATTGTTCTTATACGCTGATTGAGAATACTGTTATCCTTTCCGCAGTCGCATCGCGACAACAGATGAGATAGTCTTCAGCCTAGCTTTTCGAGGTCTGCGCGGCTGTCCTCGTAGGTTTCGCAAAATTGGAGTGCTTGTGGATCTGGGGCCTTGTTCCAAGTCGCACACGCTTTGGCATAGATGTCTGGCCACCAGTTTCGATGTTGGGTCAATCGCTGATCACGGTAAGCACGCCAATGACTCAAAACTTTTGACCAGCACTTGTCGCCGTACTCCAGCGATTCCTTGAGTGTTTTGTAGCGTGGCACGTACCACCGCCGCCCGATTTGTGCATGCAGCACTTCATCCGCCCAGTCAAAATCTTGAAATAGCGCCGACAGCAGATCCCCGCTCTCAGTGGCCACTTCCCATTCATAGCGTTTGCCGGTTCGCGGCATCAATCCTTGCTCGATGAAGAACAGCACGCCGTGCCGCTCTCTCGCATCTAACTGCAGGTTCAGATTTCGCGACCAGGTGAAGTTGATAGGGATTTCTCGCCAATCGATCCCCTGAGAAACAAAGCCGACTTCGCCCATCATCGCGTGTCGGGCCTCGTCCCAAAGTTGTCGCGCCATTTCCATGTGGAATTCCCAAGGCTCCTCATCGCGCAGGTCGACCAGGATGCTGGCCATCATCTCGGGCACATCGATTTCTCGAAGACGCTTGAAGTACATCATCAAAGTTTTGTCTTGTGCCGAGAAGCGTTCGTCGTAGAGAAATGCCTCCGGGTTTACTCCCGCGTTAAAACAATCTTGGAATCGCTCGTCGCGACGCGGCTCATAATCGTATTGATAGGGTGTCTTGCTATACCACGGCTCGGGAATCTCAGCGCTGGATTCCTCGACTCCATCGACCTTTCCAGCAGCCACAAGGCAGCTCTGTAGGTAATCTGTCCATGGCTGGTTCGCTTGTCGCAGCTCGTCATCTTCTAAACAAGAAAGTGCATCATCACCAAACTGGATCAGCTCAGCGAGTTCAAACTCGATCAGCTTCGCAACCCGCACGGTCGGCGCGTCGGCTAACGGATGGACATCGTGCTTTAGTCGCTGGCAGGCAGCGATCACCGCGGGAAGAACGACTCGGTAAACTCCGGCTAACAACTCAGCCGTGGTCGGTGCACAAACGACTTCGTCCATCAACCGCTGGAGCGCACAATGCGGGATCTTGTCTAGCCCCAATGGCGGCTCACGCATTTCGGCAACACGACGGCGAACTAAGGTCACTTGTTCGGCGCAGATGTAAGCGTGATGGCTCATCGCCGTTTTCAGTTCGTAAATCGGCTCGGCGGTAATCCGCGCCGTCAACGTTTCATGCAGTCGGCGGAGAACATAATGAAGTCGCTTCAACCGGCCAACGCTCTGGTCGA
>JBGTCJ010000478.1:0-8638 GCA_041748895.1 Pirellulaceae bacterium | reverse complement strand
AAGGGCCAATATTCAATCTTTCCAGCAACGCGGTGTCGCCCGGCTGCACGGCGCGACCCAAGGCGTAGCCGAGCAGTTTGCGATTGAAGTGAGCAAACACTTCGTTCTGGTGATCGACCAAGTAGCGACGTAGGCCCGCCGCACCGGTAACCTCACGACCATCGGGCATGCTGTCGGAGTTGGCGACTTCGCCGCCATCGTGCAATACCGTACGCCAGCGGCCGAGGGCGTCGAAGTTTTCCAGGGACACGCCGAGCGGATCAAACTTAACGTGGCACGCCGCGCAGGTTCGGCTCGCGCGGTGCCGCTGCAGCTGCTCGCGAACGGAAAGCCCTTCGACACTGGTTTCCGCATCGGAAATAGACGGCACATCGGCAGGCGGTGAAGGGATCTCACGGCCGAGCAACTTTTCGGCAACCCACACGCCGCGCTGCACCGGACTCGTACGCAGCGGCAGCGACGTTTTGGTCAAAAACAAGCCCATTGTCGCCACGCCACCCCGCTCCGGCGGCAGCTTCACACGGTTCGGCCCCTCAGTTAACCCTGCGGCTGTCCCTTCAGTCCTTTCGACTCGTATCGATTGTTCGAGTCCATAGTGCCGCAGCAGTTCCGCGTCAGCGAATGTGTAATCGGCATCGATCAGCGCCGTCAGCGGTCGATCGTTGCGGAAGAGGTCGTCCAGAAACGTGACCACTTCATCGAACATTGCCTGCCGAAGGGCCGGTGTGAATTCCGGAAAGCGTTCCCCGTCGGGGCCGGTGAACTGATTGAAATCAGCAAAGTCCCAGACCTGTCCCGCGAAATCGGTGGCCAGCGACCGGGCGCGCGGGTCGAGGAGCATCCGCCTTGCCTGTTCTCGCAACACATTCGAATTGCAGAGCTTGTCTTCGATGGCCAGTTGCATCAGTTCTTCGTCAGGGAGGCTGGACCAAAGGAAAAATGACAGCCGCGAGCCGAGCTCCAACGATGTGAGCGGCCGCGTCAGGCCCTCCTCTTGTTGCCGCAGGTCATGAATCGTTTCACTCACCGTTTCGTTGCCGCGATACAGAAAGCTAGGGGACACCAGCACGGCTAGCAAAGACGCTTTCACTGCGCTGTCAAAACTCACGCCCTGCTCCAACGCGTCACGATATAAACCGGCAAGCAGATCGCGTTCGCGATTCAGCAGTGGCCGCCGCCATGCCCGTGACGCGAATCGCTCTATCCAGGTCTCGGCGGAGGTCGTCAGTTCGCTGCTATCCGGCGGAGCGGCGATCGACAGCAGTCGTTCCTCCAGGGAGCGCAACTCGGCAGCATCTTCAACGGTAGCGTTGCGACGAACCTGGGTGACGGTGTAGTGATACGGCGCGTCGAGGATTTCCTGCTCTTGCTCCTGTTCGTCCCACGGACCGCCGATGGTTGCCAGGTCGGTGTGAGGCCAAGCGGCAAACACGTTTCTCTCGGCGTTGAGGCCGATCTTTGTTTTGTTCGCTTCAGCGACGTTGCGAAGCCGCAACAAGCGGTCGCGTTGCCGATTCTCTTCCCGCTTGGCGTCAACCTGACGTTTCCGACCACCGAATACAAACCGACCTGGAATGTAACTCTGTGACTTCGGCTTATCCTTAAGCACCAATGCCTGGATGCTGGCAAGCTTCGTGCGATTCGGATCGAGGGTGAGATCAACTTCGAAGACGATCGCTTCATCCGGCACGGCAAACTTTAACGCACCAGGGGGACGGACGCCGATCGCGTCCCCACCCAGCACTTTCGACCCTTCGCCGTCGACGCCCCATTCGAAATGCTTACCGCTGTTGGCGCCAACGACCTGCACCGCCTGCTGCCAAAGTTTCGACGATCCGTCGCGAAACACAATGCGGCCCTTTTGCCAAACGGCGTATTCGCCTTGCCCGCCATCACCGGCGTCAGTGACAATCAGGAACAATTCCTTCGCTTCGCCGATCTCGATGCGAAACGGCCAGTGGCCCTGTTTGGTCGCCGCTTCCAGCACCTCCTCTTTAGCTTCATGAAAACTAATTTCGTAGGGTGGGGCGTAATCTTCCTGGTTGACCTCAGTCGATCCGCCGCGTTGGCCGGTCGTGATCGCCAGACATTCGGCGCGAATTCGTTCGTCGCTTAAATCGCCCGGCAGCGTGCGCCAGGGCTTGACCCACTGGATAAACGGCGAGTCGGATTTCGCATCGTTGAGAATGCGCGTCCACTTCTCCAGCGCGATCGGCGAAAGCGGTTCGTCGAGCGGCGGTTTTCCATGTCTCGTCCGCCAGGCTGCCTCCAGATAGATCGCGTGAGCGGACCCGTATTTCTGGCTCAGACTATCGCGGTGCTCTGCGCCCCACTTCTGTTGTTGGGCCACGTGCCAAGCGATGATGTCATCGGTGGCTTCTTTCGTCGCGTGTTTCGGGTCGTCCACCGATTCGCGCGGCACATCGCGCCAGACAAAACCACCTTCTGGAAGCGGATAGACTCGCAAATGCTGCAACGCCCCCCGGGCGGCTTCGACATACTTTTCAAACTGGACGGGACTCATTCCCTGCGCCTCACCGACATTGGAAAATCCCTCACCGGCACCCCCTTCATTAGGCAGCAGACGCCCGGCGTCGGTCACAACTCCACCGCTTAGGTCACGGATCACATTGCGATATTCGTACGGCGTCAATCGCGTCATCGCTACGTCGCCGGGGTCGTCTCGAAGGCTCTCGGCTAGCTTCTCCAGTTCATCCGAGACCAATTGTGCCAGCCGCTGCCGCTGGGATGAGCTGAGTTCGTCTGCATCTTCCGGCGGCATCTCACCCGCTTCGACTCGTGATCGCACCCGCGCCAGTACCCGCGCTCGCGAATCACCGGCCAGTTTGCTCGAAAGCAATTCTGTCAGGTCAAACTCGCCTTCCGTGGTGTCGCGATCGTGGCAGTCTGCGCAATGGCTTTGCAACATCACGTGTAACGGTTCCCTTGCGATCGCGGTCGCCGGCACACAGGTGATTGAGATGAACAACAGCAAATTCTTCAATGGTCATCTCCGTCGCCGACGCGCTCGTACCAGACAACGTTTTTGCTGTTGCGGCCAGCCAGCAGAACTTCGAGTCGTCCATTGCCGGTCAAGTCGACAACCTTCAAGTCGTACGCTTCTTGCTCGTTTTCCGTATCCAGGTCGTGGGCCACAAAGCGACCTTCGCCAACATTCTCCCACCAACGCACCGTTTTTCGGCTGAAGCTACATCCCACCAAATCGACGTCCCCATCGCCATCCAAATCGCCCACGTCGAAGGCATGAACGTCTCGTATGAGAGGATCAACCACTCGCTTGGTCCAAAGCGGCGCTTCGTACCAAAAGACTCCGACACCGTGCCCGGTACTTCCGATCACGTCGATTCGGCCATCTTTATTAACATCCACGGCCCTTGGATGAGTGGCTCCCGGTTCCCACGCGATTTCGTACCGCTGCCAAGGCCCGTTCAAATCATGTGGTTGCTTCCACCACGTAAAACTTCCTTCGGCAGAAGCACCCAATAGCACATCGCCCAATCCATCGTTGTCGATGTCAGCAAAATCCATGTAATGCGGCCGTCCTGTTGCACCGCCGTTGGTGATCATGCGCCTCTCTGATGGCTGTTTCAGTCCACCGCGAAACCAAGCCAAGCTGTCCTTGAGGTGGGGACCCTCAAAGCTGTCAGCGATCAGATCAAGTTTGCCATCCGCATCGATGTCCCCGACAGCTAGGCCATGGACGCCATGCAACTCTCGGTCGAGCACATGCAGTCGCCATGGCAAGCGTTTGGCAGTCGACTGCTTAGCGCCTGGATTTTCAAGCCAAGCGACCGTCCAATCTTCGCCGAGGGGTTGTGCGGGCGTTTTGCCCGCTTGACTCGCTTCACGGTACCGAATCCAGTCAGAAGACGCCCGCCCAAGGGCAAGATCATGGTCTCCGTCTCCATCCATATCGAGTGCGACTGCGTGAATCGTGCGGCCACCGGGAGTCTCGGCAAGCTGACTTACGGACCCATCGACGGGATCGACGCTCCATACTGCCGTCGCTCCGACCGCAATCAGTTGGAGCCGGCCGTCGCCATTGACGTCGATGGCGTCGACGGCCCAAATCGGTTCAGGCAGGTCAGTCGCGTGGCGTTTCCACCTCCAATTCTCTCGCGGGGGAGGTTCCGCATAGGAACGAAACGGCTCAAGATGCTCGGCCGCGGCTTCTAGATCCATCACAAAGAACCCGTATCCCACGCCGGCTTCGTCACCTGATTTCCCGATCTGGAAACAGAGTTTCCTGCCATCGTCGGACACGATCCCCTGAGTTGCTTTATAACCTTTGAATTCGGAGAAATAGGTCAGCCGTTGCATCTCGCCTGAACCGTCGAGCCGAAGCTTGTAGTTGTCGCACAACGGCCAGGGACTATGCTTGCTCGGTGCGTGTTCGACGCAGGTATGGAGGCCGTCGGGAAAAACACCCTCGGCTTCATCGTAGTGATCGGGTGACCGCGTCAAGTTTTCAAACTCACCCGTCTCGGTGTCGACAATGAAGGTGTCGGTATTGTTGCCTCCCTCGATCCGATAAACGCTAAAGATCAGCTTGGTGTCGTCGGGCGGTACGAAATCTTGCGTTTCCAAACTTGCGCTACCCAGCGGGAATGGCAACTGACGCGAATCAAAGACGATTCGTTGACGGGCCAGCTTGGGGCGCTGACCTTCATAAACGATGTCCGCAATGTAATGCCGCGCATGGTTCTCACCGAGCGTTGGGTCTTGATGGTCGCGATGGGTCCAGGCAATTTTCATCCGGGACCGCGAGACCGCTGGGCCTTCGGCAGCCAGGGTTCCCAGCGGCACCGGAGGCTCATTTCCGCTTTTACAAAGTACTGACAACCAACAGCGATCCCGCGCCGTCTTCCGGGCGTTAGAATCGGCGGCATCATACGGTTCATTAGGTCCAGCCAGCAGGATATCACCGTTGGCCAAATAATTTGCGCGCGTAAAACCGTAGTGATGAAAATGGCGAGTCTTCGGTCGGATCAGGCCAGAAGCGAGGTCCAGTTCGTAGACTTCCCCCATCGGCTTTTCCACAAACAAAATCCGCTGGCCGTCGTGGGACCATTCCGGACGTTCACCAAAGCCACTGACCTGTTGGATGTAGGGCGGAAGGTGATCTGCGGGATGCCCTTCAAGGGACTGGTAACGATCTTCCCCCATCGCGAGCGAACTCATGACGACACCAAACCAAACAATCGCCAAGCCTCGCAATGGTTTCATCATTTCTTATCCGGTTGGAATACGGTGCTTTGCATTTGGAAAGTGTAGCGTCGACGCGGAATCGAATGAGTTTACTCTCGGGTAATCCACATCCGATCGACCGTAAGCCCAACATCCTGCTCCAACGTGGTGACCTGCAACATGAACACGGCAAGCCCATCGACTGGCGGGGAGCCGTACTCGAAACGTCCGCGCTTCTTGGTATAAGACGCGCCAGCAAGCGGGACGGAAATCGTTCGCCACTGGCCCTTCGGCAGATCGGAGGACCAGGCATCATCTTCATAAAAGTAGTTACTACCGAATCGCCCACTCTCGCGGGGATACGCGCGGGTCACGAGCATGATGCGTAGCGGTGCCGGAGCATCTTGACGAAAACGGATATTCAAAACGGAATCACCGTACAGTTGGGCGAGCGCATGCTGCCCTTCACCCCACGCATTGTGAGTCGTGACCGCGATGTTGTTCTCTTTCCCATGGCCGTCGGGAGCAGCCTGCACCACGTTGCCGTCCTCACCGGACCTCAACACGCCTGCCTGCCAGCCATTGGGTAAACCGTCGGAGAAATCTTCCGACCAAGCATCGGGCAATTGGGGCAATGGCCTCGGCGTGAGCAGTTCGTTCACCGATTCCGACGCATTGGCAAACTGCCCCGCGGCAACTTCAACCCGTCTGCCATCGATTTTTCGAGTCATCGAAACGCGACCGCTCGATACATCCAACTGCGTTGCCTTTTTATCGGCTTCAACACCAAAGGATGTCCCCAACACTTCAAGCGTTGCCGTTGGGGTGCTGATCATCATCGGGCGGCCCGCCGGTTGCGGCGTGACATCAGCCTGAATGGCTCCCATCAAAACATTCAGTCGCTTTCCGCCTTGGGAGTCTTGCTGGACGACAACCATGGAATTGCCAAGAATCTCGACATGCGTCCCATCGGGATAAGCGATCTCAGCCGAATCGGGATTGCCTTCGGTGGTGACGACTTGGCCAGCGTGCAGCGGTTCGACGCGCCCATAGATTGACAATGTCGCGACGATGACTGAGCGGTCGTGTGGTTGCGATAGGTACCATCCGGTTCCCAGGAGAATCATCGCAATCGCCCCAAATGCTAAGCAGCGAATCTTCCAACTCGGCAGCGAGATCGGCTTCCGATCCGCCGGTCGGCGCCACCTGGGTGACGCGCGCTGGATCGATGTCATCACGATGGCTTCCGTACGGCTCGAACGGTCCTGACTCAAGGTCTTCATGACCGCATCGGCGATTCGCGGTGACGCAGCGCTTCTTGCTAGTGCCCGCAGTTCCCCTTCGATCAACAAGGTACTACGAAAACACTCGGCCACCGCATCATCCTTCAGCAAAAGCTGCAATTCCGACGCTTCGGCGTCGTCGAGCTCGCCGTCACAAAACCGCAGGCTGAGTTCATCGAATCGGTTCACGGCCTGGTCTCCATCATCGCGAACCGGGTCTCCACGCACTCGCGCAGTGCGATCCGCGTTCGATAGAGCAATTGCTGCGTTGCCGTTCGTGAGCGCTGTAGCTTGGCGGCAACCGTAGCGACCGACAGCCCCTCGTCGTAACGCCACCGAATCGCCTCCGCGGCAACCTCGGTCAAGGTCTCACGGCACCGGCGTAGGGCATCGGCGAGAGCCGAATGATCCGCCGAGGAGGACGCAATCGAAGTCACCTCCAAGAACTGGGCATAGGATTCCATCCGCGCATCCTGACGTGTGCGGCGTCGCATTTCATTTCTCAGCACATTGCGTGCAATACCCATCAGCCACGGGCGAAACGGCTGGTCCATGTCGTACTTGTCCAGTAGCTGGTACGCCGTTACGAAGACGTCCTGCGTGACATCCTCCGCCGCGGAACGATCGCGAAGCATCAGCGCAGCGAAACGCCACACGTCCGCCTCAAACTGGACAACGATTTCGCGGTACTGGTCGAGTTCACCGGCCAGCACCTCGGCAATGATCTTCTGAATATCGTCACGCATCATCTACCAAGCTATTGTCCGCTCCGCGCCCGGAGATAACGCGCCTTCACGCACTGAGGCGGGTGACAATCGGAAAAAACTCGCGCTCGTTTTGTCGGCGTTGCGAGGCAACGGTACAATTTCCATCTCGAAAACGCAGGAAAAGCCAACCCGCATGGCGCGTGACCACGACCGCCGTGCCGCAACTCCGAATCCCGAGGCTGAGCCGGACGCCGCTTGGCAATCAGGGTCGTTCGAGCCTCCATGCTCAGAGGGAATCTGATGCTTCCATTCTTTAGGCAACGAAGCGATGCCGTGCGCTTTGCCATTTTCATTCTTGTTGTTGCTGCCATCCCGTGGACTGGCGTTTCTTCGAAGGGAATCCTAAATGCGGCGGATGCTGATTCGGCCAAGCCGAATGTATTGCTGATCCTGACCGATGATCAGGGGTGGCCGACGCTGGGTTGCTATGGCGGTAAGATCGTTCCGACCCCGCACCTGGACCGGCTCGCCGCGGAGGGCGCCCGATTTACCGACGCCTACGTGACCAGCCAGTGCACCCCGACGCGGGCCACTTTGCTGACAGGCCAGTACACCGCGAGGCACGGCCTGTGGCACGTCCTCAGTTGGTACGGCTATCCCTGGGCGAGGATGACAGAACCGGCGTTTTCGGAGAATTATTCGCGCGATGCGTTTACGATTGCAAAAGGAATGCGTGCCGCTGGCTACACCACCGGCATCATGGGCAAGTGGCATCTGACTTCCAACGCTGACGGCAACTACCAAGGCTTGCAACCGGCGGCAGCCAAACACTACGGCTTCGACTTCGCTCCGCCACTGTTATCAGAAGATGAGTTCCAACCAGGCGGCGACCGAGGCGTCGGTAAGCTGACCGATCAAGCCATCGAGTTCATCACCGTCAATCGCGAAAAGCCGTGGTTCTGTTACCTCTCGCATCACATGATTCACGGCATCGTCGTCGCCCCCGATGATCTGACCGACAGATACCGTCAACAAGGCTTCACCGATGAAGGGCCGAACCGTGCGGTGTACTTGGCTGGTCTGGAATGCATCGATCACTCCATCGGTCGATTGATGAATGCTCTAGAAGAACTTGATGAAACTGAGAACACGATCGTCATCTTCTTGAGTGACAATGGCGGGATCAACGAGCGTTACGGCTTCAAAGAGTTGCCGCTTCCCAATCCGCCACGGCCAAAGTTCACAGCAGATATGCGTGAATATGAAAACACACCGCTACGTGCGGGCAAGGGGTCATGCTACGAGGGTGGCGTTCGCGTGCCCATGATCGTCCGCTGGCCCGGCCGCGTGTCGTCAGGCAAGGTCATCGACACGCCGGTGCATGCGGTCGATATTTTGCCGACCGCACTGCAGGCCGCCGGTGGAAAAGCTCCCGAAGGC
>JBGTCJ010000477.1:0-3060 GCA_041748895.1 Pirellulaceae bacterium | reverse complement strand
TCCCCCCGCGAGAACCGAGTGGGGAAGCGGGTGTCCAACTGCCAGCCACGAGAAGAGACAGACAATCACCCCAGCCTGAATGGGGTGCGTTTGCTTGAGCCAGCGATTCATCATTTTGCGGTGCGATGGGATTGGGGAGCGCGGCGATGCGGACAAGGCCGTGACAATTGCAGTCTACTCATTACGCACGCCGCGGGCGGACGATCGTGTTGACAAGCTGCCTGCAATGCTTATTCTTAAGGATATCGAGATTCATTCTCAACAGCACGCCGATTACGACTCAGCGAGCGATCAGCATGCCAAGGGAATGACTGCCCCCCTCCAATGGATCAATCCCGGTACCTACCACAATGCGCGAAACGATTTTGGACGTTCTCGACGGCTCATCCGAGGGGCGTAGGATTTTGGTCGTGATGCGACATTTGGCCGGAGGATCGAGCGATTTGGTTTTGCGTCACGAATCTTGGAGCGAGGATGTTGGCTGGTTCGCCCAGGGCAGTGTGGAGTTGACGCCCCACCAGGTGGCGGGCTTGCGTGCAGCATTGGGTTCGGTGCCCGTTGGAAAGACTCTTCCTCGCGCCTCCGTCGCCGCGACGCACGGGAACGTTCCGCATGGGAACGTATCGCATGGGCCCCAATTGATTTCGTTCCCGGCCCACCGCGCGGGCTGATCGCGGGCAGGCTGATCACCTTGCGGGCTGATCGCGGGCAGGCTGATCACCTGCGGGCTGATCGCGGGCAGGCTGATCAAGGCGTGTGGATTTCGGCGTCCGCTGGGCCACAGCCAGTCACGCAGCGCGAGCACTCTCGTCCGGATCGGTCAATGCAGCCGGATCATTCGAAGACCGGTTTGACTTTGTAGGCCCACAAAGCGGCAGTCGGGAGAAATTCGGCCCCACTCGGGGGCCGGGTTGCCGCCCAGGTGTCGTTCGGACGTCAGTGTTCCCGTATTGAGATTCCAACAGCGAAGCGTTGGCACCGAATCGAGCGTGGTCAGCGTTTGTTGTTTTGGTGAAAGCACCGCGCAGGTGATGTCACGGGGATGCATCAATTCCACCCCAATGCGTTTTTCCTGCTCACAGTCCCAAACGTGCACCTCGCGACTGGATAGGCAAACCACCAATAATTTCTCATCGTCCGTGAGCAGAAGGTGGCCGATGTCGAGCGGAAACTTGATAACCCTACGGACCTCGTTAGGACGGTCGATGGAAGCGAGTTTGAGTTTCGCCCCATCGTTCCAATAGATCATTCGAGATCGAGCGCCAAATGCTACGGCACTGGGATTGTGTCCCGAAAAAGTGATCGGCTTTGCTTGTCCCTTAAATGGCAAAAACCACGCTTGGTTGTGCAACCGGCTGGTGCCGACCAGCCAGTCGGCACCCATCGAAAGCTGCCGGGAAGCCAACCCAGCAACGGGGATTCGTTCGGTCTGAGTGGTACTCCGATCGAGCATCACCAGTTCACCTCGTTCACAGGTGATCGCCAGAAAACCATTGAACAACGGGACTATCGAGGTGGGTTGGTCATCGATTTCGCAGATTTTGGAACTCGTCTGCGTGACCAAGTCGTACTCGAAGATTCCGGTGCGATCCCCCACGATCACTGCTGGCCAACTCTCCGAGGTGCCATTGCTGGCGAACTCAAACATCGCTTTCCGATCATTGCCCTCAAAAGCGATTGACCTCTCAAATTCCGGAGCGGGCGCCCATCCGCGAACCGCCCCTGAGACATCGACCGTCAACACACGACCATCGGGTGAAAGGACTTGGTTCTGGTAAAGGCGGTTTCCGTCATTGATCCACCGCTCAGCCAGTTCGCAGTTTCCGTCGATCGAATTCTTAGCATAGATGTGGAGGCTTCCATCGCGCATCGAGACCACGTAACGAGCGCGCTCGGGATCGAAAGAGATGCTGGCGGCCATTTCGTGAGTCGGCAGCGTTTGGACGAATCGGGACGTGTCCAGGTCGAGCCTCATTAGTGAGTGTCCGACCGAGAGAAGGCCTTGGTTGATCGTCGGGTCCCACCCAATGGCATCGATCCGGGCCGAAGAACCCGCGTCGATTCTCTCAATCGCTTCACCGCTGAGGACATCGAGGATAACGGCCCCGGAGTCATTCGTTCCGACAACCAGTCGATTCTCCGAGATACCGACCAAGCACGCGGCGTCGTCAATCGTCGTGTGCCAATCGACGTCGCGACCGCCCGTGCTCACATCGATTGCCGCAAGTCGGCCGAGATGGTTGATGCAAATCAGCCGCCCGAGATTCGGGAACAGCACCAAGTCGTACGCGTGTTCACTTTCAAAAATTGTGGAGATGGTCGAGAGCTGACCTGTTTGCATGTCGAAGCTCGCGACCGTTCCATCGTCTCCGGAGCACCAAATGCGATCGGATGCGTGATCGATCGCGATCGAATTGATCTCGATCTGGCCGGTTTCAAGCTGCAGGATCACTCGACCTTCAACTGGATCCAGCAACGTCAGGGTTGACGATCCGCCTCCCACAAAGACGCCGCGAGGGCAAATCGCCAAAGTATAAAGGGGATGCTCGGCTTTCCAGAGAACTTGAGACGGACGCGAGATCCGCGAGCGGTGGTAATTCCAGTCGATATCTCGGTGATCGGCCAAGGGCTCACCCAACCGATATCGATTGAGCAGCGCGCGAGCATCGCGCAATTTTCCCTCCTCGATCCTCTCGCCTGCCATCCGCATGTCGCTCGAGTAGCTCATTTGCTCATTGCGAAAATGCGTTTCGCGACTGAAGGTCAACGCTTCAGACAGTTGAGTGTTGCGAGTCTGCAGCTGTCGATTGAGCCTCGAGAGCGATTTGTAGGTCACAAGCCCTAAGCCGAATACGATGAAAAGTGCCATCGCGGCGACGCTCAAAGCGGCCAAGGCCGTGGGGTGGCGTCGTCCCATCCGAGCCGCCCGCTCCAGAACGCCGGGAAGTCGAGCATCGACCGGAGCGCCCTTGAGAAATCGATCCAGATCAGATGCGAGGTCATCTGCCGTGGGGTAACGATCGATCGGTCGCCGAGCCATGCATCGAAGCACGATCGCTT
>JBGTCJ010000476.1:0-11356 GCA_041748895.1 Pirellulaceae bacterium | reverse complement strand
CGTAGTAGCGTTTCCCGCTCTCCATCGCCGATTTTTGCTTTCCCTCTCGCGTAAACTCCTGAAGGTGCATCTTCGCGAGCGCGGGTTTCGGGTCGAAGGTGTCGATGTGCGATGGCCCGCCCTCCATCATCAAGAAGATGCAGTGCTTCGCCTTGGCGGAAAAGTGTCCCGGGCGGTCCGCCAGCGGACCGAGCGGCGGCTCGCCGTCCACTGGAGCTCCGGTCGAAGTCGATGCTCGGGGCGCATCGGCCGAAAGCAATCCGGTCAACGCCACACTCCCGAGCGTCGTTCCAAGCCCATAAACGAATTCGCGTCGCGTGGGGGCGTGCAGGAAACGGCGACCGACGCAAGGGAAAGGATTCATGGATCTCAACGTAAATCGCGTGCAGGCGGTGTCATAATTCCCAACCCTCAACATATTCGGCCCGCGGTCGCTCGTGCAAGCCAAACGCTAACGCGTGCCCCACTCTCTTGGGTCGATTTGATAGAAGCGGACCAACATCTCATACAGCTCCGCGTGGGCCCCGCTCATGCGATGGGGCTGTTCGAAGAAGCACTCACTACAGACGGCAAAAAACTCTGCCTCATTGGTCGCTCCATAGCGATCGATGAGCGTCGGTTTGCCCTGGCGAACCGCATCCACCAGTCGCTCAAATTCGTGCGTCGCGACGCGATCCCAGCGAGCTTGGTCAGCAACGCTGTTGAAGGGAATCGAACCACCCATTTCACCATCGCGTCCGTCGAGGTGATGGGCAAACTCGTGGATCACCACATTCTGGCCATCAGCCATCCTGCCGATCGATTTGACCTCGGGCCACGATAAGACGATTCCGCCGTTGTCCCAGGCCTCGCCAACGTTTGCGTCACGACGCCCGTCGCTGCGACGGCGAATCGTTCCCGGAAAAATGAGGATCGCCGTCACGGATTCGAAATAGTAGTCCTGGGCTCCCAACAACATGACCGCCGCATGACCCGCGACCACGGTTTGCATTTCCTCGGTCAACTCCAATCCATCGCACCCCTCCCAGTGGCACCCGGTGATGATGACCGTGGTGATCTGCTCCAGTCTCCGCCGCATCTTCGGTTGCATCGCGGTATACGCCCGAACGTGCTCGCGAAGCCATGCTTCACGCGAGGCGTCAATCGGCTGAACGAGCAAGCGGTGAAGTCGCCAGCGGCGAAAAAGTGACAGCATCGGGACGCCCTGAACGGAAAAGTTCCAGCGCTTTCCTACCACCCATGGCTCACTGGACGTTAACGTGCTCAGTAAACGCTAACGAGCTCAGTAGATGTAAACGAACTCATTGGAATTGAGCAACACGAGGCAGACTTCGGCCAAGCCACGGGTGGCGGCGTCGACATCACCGGGCTGCAGGTCGGGCACGAATTCCGCATACGCATGGAGCGTTTCATCGAACGCGAATTTCTCGCCCGTGTTCTCCTCAACCGCTTCGCGACGCACGACCAGCGGAAGTTCTGCCGGCCGACGCGGCTCCGCGGCCGAATGATACGCCGTCATTTCCTGCCAGTGCCTCAGGCAAGCGTCGGTCTCTTCTGGCGTCGCCGGTCGCCCATAGACCAGTTCAAAGCAGAGCCGAAGTGAATCCGCGGGTGCTGAAGTCTCGCGGATGGCGCGATCGGCAAGTGACAACGCACGGGCATGCGTCGCCAAGCCATTGAAGAGGCTAAAGACCTGCGGAGTCACTGTTGACGCTTCTCGACCTTCACACGAAAAATCGGGCGACGGGGCGTTGAAGACCTCGAGCATCGGGTCGATCAGACCGCGGAGCTTGAGTGAGTAAATCGATCGCCGGTGACGTTGTTGTGGAAGTGGGTTGGGAACCCAAGCGGCGGCGAAGGTTCCCATCACTTGACGCGGTTGCAACGCGGCTTCGAGGTTGATCTCGGGTCGATTGGGGATACCGCCAAGTGTCGGGTTCAGCTCGCCCGTTGCCGCAAGCATGGCATCGCGAAGCTCCTCAGCGGTCAGACGTCGAGGCCGAAAGGTGGCAAAGCTGGTTGCCAATGGATCGAGCTCGCTCACCCGCGCGGCGTCGGGATGTGTCGATGACCGGCGGTATACGTCGCTGTTCATCATCACACGATGCATCGCCTTGATCGACCAGTTGTTCTCGACGAGCGTCGCCGCGAGCCAATCGAGCAGTTCAGGGTGCGTCGGAGGTTTGCCAGTCGCACCAAAGTTGTTCGGATTCCCCGCGATCGGCTGGTTGAAGTGCCAGAGCCAAAGGCGGTTGACGATTGCCCGGGTGGTCAGCGGATTGTCCTCGGAGGCGACCCAAAAGGCGAGCGCCGAACGACGTCCCTCGACGTGATCAGGGATCGGTCCGAGCGAGAGATCACCAAGCACGCTCAGCGTTGCCGGCTCGACCGGCTCGCCCACCGAGAATGGATCACCACCGACCAAAATGCATGGCTGCTCGAGTTCCCCGGCGGTTATGCGATCGGCGGGTACCCGTCTCGGTGAGTTGACCGACCTCAGCTCGGGCGTTCGTCCGTTGTAGACCGCCAGAGCGTAAGGCGCGTAGCGATCGATTTCCCAACCGAGCCGCTCCAACCCCTTGCGTGCCACTCGTTCGTCACCGTAATCCTGCGGCGAAAAACCGTAGTTTTTAGGTGGGAATTGATCCTCAGGCACTTTCTGGCGCATCAGGATCGAGCGGGCCGAGGCAAACAGATCGCTGTACCCGTGCCGCTTGCCACGACCGCCGGCACTGTCCGGCCCGGTTTGGGCGAGCGACTGCGGAGCGGGTGATTGTTTTCGCGCTTGCTCGACCGCCAAGCGCCAGGCGCTCGGATCGACCCCCGCTTCCTCAAACCACATCTCGGCCGCAACCAGAAGTTGAGCATCGAGTCGCTCAAGCACCGCGACATGATCGGCGCGAACCTTCTCCAAAAATCGCACCTCGTCAAAACCATTTCGATTTTCGACCGGCAGGAAGTCTGCACGACGCTCAGTCAACTGCGTGGTCGCGAAAACGGCCTGAACGGAATAGTAGTCCCGCGTCGGAATCGGATCGAACTTGTGATCATGGCACCGCGCGCATTGAAGCGAATGGGCGAGGAACGTTTCACCCACTGCGTTGGTCACGTCATCGAGGAAGCGTTGCCGAGCAACCTTCGCGACCTCCATCCCCGTCAACTCCCAAGGACCCATGCGGAGGAAGCCCGTTGCAATCAGACCCTCAGGGTTTTCTGGATCGACTTCATCGCCCGCGATCTGTTCGATGACGAATTGGTCGTAGGGTTTGTCTTCGTTCATCGCGCGGACAACGTAGTCTCGATACCGCCACGCGTTGCCACGCTCGTAATCATTGGCGAACCCCGATGAATCGGCATAACGAACCACGTCGAGCCAGTGCTGCGCCATCCTCTCGCCGTAGTGCGGTGAATCCAGCAGGCGATCGACGACGCGGGCGAAGGCGACGTGATCGGGCGCGGGATCGCTCACGAATGCGATCACCTCCTGTGGTTCGGGTGGTAGGCCGATCAGATCAAAAGTCGCGCGGCGAATCAGCGTACGTCGATCCGCCGGTGGGGCCGCGGCAAGGCCCGCCGGCATGCGGCGCTCGATCAGCTCATCAATCGCTCGATCGGGCGATTCGACGCTCGGTTTCGTTACCTTGCGATAGCCCCACAGTCCCTCGGGACGATACTTCCGCTGAGTCCACTCTGGAGACAGACCGCCACTGGTCGTCACGGCGACGCCGTCTTCCGCGGACCACTTGTCGGCATGGGCCGCCTCAATCTCGGCGACTCGCTGTTCCCCGGGCCACGGGGCTCCCGCATCGATCCACTTGCAAAGCCAATCGAGTTGCTCCGGCGTGAGTCGCTCAGATTCCTTCGGTGGCATCGCCGCCCAATCGTCGTTTTCCCAAGTCGCAGCCAGGAAGAGCGGGCTCGCGACGGCATCGCCCGCGACCACTGACGGCTGACCGCTATCGCCGCCCGTCATCAACGTCTGATGACTGCGGAGATCCAACCCTCCTTGGATGTCATCGGTATCTGCCCCGTGACACGCCACGCATTTCTCATGGAGGATGGTCGCGACTCTGCGTACGAAAAGGACTTCGGCATCGCGATAGCCGACCGCCGCTTCATCATCGGAGGGCGCTGATGATCCAGGCGCTGATGATCCAGGCGAGGGCGCCTTGACCTCCGCGGCAAGGCAATCGCGATCGGCAAGCATCGCTCCCACGACGACCCAAACGAAAACAATCCACATCGCGCGGGGGCGGAGATCAATAAGCATGGGGACAACGGCGTCAGCGGATGACGACCCGCGCGGTGACGATCCGCGACGGCTTCAACACCGTCATCATACCACCGCTAACGGTGCAGACCACCGCGCAGCCAGGTATACTCCTGGGATCGCCCACCGTTCGCAACCTCCTGCTGCGAGCACCCAGCCTCCATCGCAACCCCATCCCACGTCCTCCTACCCCACGTCAGTTCCTCATGAGGTATTTATCGATCGCGTTCGCCTTGCTCTTGTTGCCTCTCCTTTCGGGCAATGCCTCGGAGCATCCGAACATCGTGCTCATTTTTGCCGACGATCTGGGATGGAGCGACGTCGGTTACCAAGGTTCTGACTTCTACGAAACGCCCAATATCGACCGACTGGCGTCGGAGGGAATGGTGTTTTCATCGGCTTACGCGTCGGCCGGAAATTGTCTCCCAAGCCGCGCCTGCATGCTGTCGGGCCTGTACACGCCGCGGCACCACAATTACGCGGTCGCTAGTACCCAGCGTGGGCCGGTGCAGCACCAGCGTTTAGTTCCCATACCGAATCGAAATGGCATCCCGGCTTCGGTCGTCACCATGGCTGATGCGCTCCGCGACGCTGGCTACGCGACGGGCCATTTCGGTAAGTGGCACCTGGATGGAAAAGACGGCGCGAAACCACGGGAGCAAGGATTTGATGTTTCGTTCGATTCGTTTGGCGAAGGCGAAGTCGCAGAAGGCTCCGAGGGCAACAAGGCCGGTCCGCCGTCGGACCCCAAGGGCGTGTTCACCTTGACCCGGAAAGCCTGCGAGTTCATCGAAGCCAATCGAGATCGCCCCTTCTTCTGCTATTTGCCGCATCACGCGATTCACACGCCGCTGCAAGGACGCCCCGAGACGCTTGCGCACTTCAAAGCAAAAACGCCTGGCGAACAGCACAACAACCCGCTGTATGCCGCTTGCACCTACGATCTCGACGCCAGCGTTGGCATTTTGCTCGATAAGCTTCGCGAACTCGATCTTGAAAAAAACACCTTGGTGGTATTCACCAGCGATAACGGCGGTCTACAAACGTCCTCTCAGGAACCGCTGCGCGGAAACAAAGGGAGTTACTACGAGGGCGGAATCCGTGAGCCGATGATCGTTCGTTGGCCGAATGTGACGCGCCCCGGATCCAGCAGCGATGTCCCGGTTTCCAACGTCGACTTTTATCCGACTTTTCTCGCCGCCGCCGGCGCGAACCGCTCCCAGCTGGCAGGGCTTGACGGCGAAAATCTCATCCCTCTGTTTCGTGGTGACGAGCAGCTTTCACGAAAAGCGATCTTTTGGCATTTCCCTGGCTACCTCGACAAGCCCGTGACTCGCGGCCGCGAACTAGATGTCCGCACCGGGTTTCGCAGTCGCCCCGTCAGCGTGATCCGAAAGGGTGATTGGAAATTGCATCTGTATCACGAAGAGTGGCAGCTCGACGGCGGTCGCGACCAAATCGAAACCAACCAGGCGGTCGAGTTGTATCACCTCGCCGACGACGTGGGTGAGCGCCGCAATCTGTCCAATGATCGACCCGACAAGCGGGACGAGTTGTTGGATGACCTGCTGTCTTGGTTCCGCTCGACCGACGCCCTTCTCCCGACAATGCCCAATCCAAAGTACGATCCCAACGCTCCGGATGTGACTCGCAACCCAAACCGCAACCGAAACCGCAGCAACCGTTAACTCAGAATCCGACCCATGAGAATTCGTTTTGTCGTGAGTGCCACCACGCTCGCAATGATCGTCGCGACGATCCTGCTTCAGGCGGTCGCGGGTGCGACGCCGCCCAATGTCCTGATTCTGTTGGCGGATGACCTAGGCTATGGCGATGTTGGATTCAATGGCGGCGAAAGGATTGCGACACCGAATCTCGATCGGCTTGCGGCAACTGGCGTGAACCTGACCGATTTTCGTGCGTGTCCGATGTGTTCGCCCACCCGTGCAGGTCTCATGACCGGACGATGGCCGCTTCGTTTCGGGATGATGCGGGCCGTGGTACCGCCGTGGTCGACTTATGGCTTGCCAACGGAGGAAAGCACCTTACCCCAACTCCTCGCTGAGGTCGGGTACGAGCGTCGCGGGATCGTTGGCAAATGGCATTTGGGGCACGCTCGACAGGCGTTTCTTCCTGGAAATCGTGGATTTACTCGTTTCCTCGGGTGCTACAACGGAGCGATCGATTACTTCACCCACGAACGAGAGGGCGAGACCGATTGGCATCACGACCTGCAGACGGTCAAAGAGGAAGGGTATTCGACCGACCTGATCGGTGACGAAGCCGTGCGGTTGATCGAGCAATCGCCAGAGAACCAGCCCTGGTTTCTTTATGTCCCTTTCAATGCACCGCATTCTCCCTACCAAGCCAAGCCGGAAGATTTGCAAAAGTATCCGGATCTCAAGATTCGCGATCGCCGTGCCTTCGCGGCGATGGTTGACAGCATGGATCAGGCGATCGGAAGGATCCTGGCCGCCACCGAGGCTCGCTCCGACGCGAGCAACACGTTGGTCCTGTTTTTTAGTGACAACGGTGGGATCCCCAGGGTTGGAAGTAGCAACGGCCCGTTTCGTGGTGGCAAGTTGTCGGTCTATGAGGGCGGAACGCGGGTATGTGCCGCAATCCGTTGGCCCGATGCGGGGCTCACCGGCGGGACTCGCTTCGACGAGCGAATCGGATACATCGACGTCGTGCCGACGATCTTGGCCGCAGCCGGCGCTGAGGCAACGGGCGATCTCGATGGACTCAATTTCATTCCTGCCATCCGTGGTCAGGATTCTATACCGACGCGCCCTTGGTTCTCGTATATCCACCAGAGTCAGGACGCGCAGGCTTCGGTTCATCTCGATCACTGGAAACTCGTCGCGCATGGCGATTTCTTCGATCAGGGCGCCGCACCTGCTGCTACCTACGAGCTCTACGACCTATCCACCGACGCGGCAGAGACGACGAACCTGTTCGATCAGGAGCCCCGGCGCGGCAACGAGCTCCGACAGTTGCTCAAAGAGTTCGGCTCTTGGGGAGCCCCAGGGGTGAAGGACTACGCATTCGGTCGAGATGGATTCGTCGCACCCAAAGACTGGGTCATTGAGACACCGTAGCCTCATCACCACTTCAATCCGTCATCCGACTTTTCAGGCGTATCATGAGACCACTTTTCCTGAGCGCGATAATCGCCGTCGTCTGCGGCAACGTTGTGCATGCCGACTCGCCACGCACCAACATCCTGTTGGCGATTTCCGACGACCAGTCGCACCCGCACACGTCCTTCGCGGGCTACCCCGCGATCTCGACGCCGGCGTTTGACAGAATCGCGAAGGAAGGTGTCTTCTTTCGCAACGCTTTCGCGCCCGCCCCAGGTTGCAGCCCAACTCGTGCCGCATTGTTGACCGGGCGTCACATTTGGCAGATCGAACAAGCCGGAACACATGCTTCGAGCTTTCCGATTCAGTACGTCACTTACACGGACCTGTTGGAGAAGGACGGCTACTTCGTGGGGATGACCGGAAAGGGCTGGGGGCCGGGCAACTACAAGGTCAGTGGGCGAACACGCAATCCGGCGGGGACCGAATTCCAGCGCCGAAAGCATGACCCGCCGCACTCGGGGATCAGCAAGAACGACTACGCAGCGAATTTTGCCGATTTTCTCGATCAGCGGCCCGAAGGAAAACCGTTTTGTTTTTGGTACGGTGCTACCGAACCGCATCGCGCTTTCGAGAAAGGGGCAGGATTGAAAGTCGGTAAGCGGTTGGAGGATGCGACGCCCCCATCGTTCCTCCCCGATACCCCCGAGGTGCGTAGTGACCTGCTCGATTACTGCGTCGAGATCGAGTGGTTCGACGCACAGCTAGCGCGAATGATCGAGATGCTCGAAGCCGCGGGCGAACTGGACAACACGCTGATCATCGTCACCAGCGACAATGGGATGGCCTTTCCGAGAGCCAAAGCCAACCTTTACGAGTACGGATTTCATATGCCCCTGGCGATCCGTTGGGGTGATCAGGCGCCCGGTGGGCGGATCGTGGATGATCTCGTCGGCTTTGTTGACCTGACGGCGACGATCCTTGATGCGGCTGGTGTCGAACACCCGGGCGAGTTTCCGCTGGCCGGAAGAAGCATCGTCGACCTGCTGCGTTCGCCGCAACAAGGAACGGTCGATCCGGCACGAACGGCCGTTTACGCCGGTCGAGAACGTCACTCATCGTCACGTTACGACAACTGGACCTACCCTCAGCGTGCCCTGCGATCTTCAGAGCACCTTTACATTCGCAACTTCCGCCCCGATCGTTGGCCCGCCGGCGATCCCGTGGTCTTTCAAGCCAACGGTCGTTTGAGCGACCCGCATGGCGGGTATCACGACATCGACGCCTGCCCAACATTGGATCTGCTGCGCCAAGGCGCTGACGACCCGGTGATCGGGCCGTTCTTGCAACTGGCGGTCGCCAAGCGGCCTGCCGAAGAGTTATTTGACATCGTCAAGGATCCTGGGTGCCTAGTTAACCTCGCTGCGGATCCCGCACATCAAGAAGTGCGAGAGCAACTTGCCAAACAACTCGACGCCTACCTCCGTGAAACGGGTGATCCCCGCGCGATCGATGGCGGTGAGATCTTTGAAAGCTACATTCGGTACAGCGGGATTCGCGAGTTCCCGAAACCTGCCCCATGAAGGTAGCCGCCCCAACCCTTGCGCCGCGTTACTTTCGAATTTCGCCATCGCGATCAGCGAGTTGGGACAACCGATTTCAAGCAGCCGTTTTGTCGCGATCCGACCGACTGGGAAAAAATCGACGGAGCGTTTGTTCGTCGGGCGGGGTCGTGACTAGTGACGTGATGATCAGCACGATCGTGGAAAGCGACGTCAGCACGATGACCGGTGGGAGCGGTGGCATCACGGTGGAGAGTATCGACACGACGGCGGAGGACGTTTCGCCACTTGCCGGAGGTGTTGGAAAGAGGTAGCCCCGCTGGGTGCCGAAGCCCGAGTGCCAGAACAAGGCGATCCAGGCCATCATCGTGACGCTGACGCAGGCGATGCCGCCGGAGGCCGTCAGCCGTGTCCAATAGATCGCGGCCACCACCAAAGGGACGAGTGCCGCGAAACCGGCAAAACACCAAACGCCTAACGCAAAAATGCCCGTCGGCATCACCAGACTCAGCAAGTAGGTGATGGCGACAACAGCCGTGATGAATCCGCGTGCCAAGCGGATCGACTGCTGATCATTGAATCGATCTGGGCCGCCGTAGTGAATCACCATGTCTCGGCTGAAGATCGTTCCGAGACACAAGAATTGGCTGTCGAGCGATGACATCACGGCCGCCAGCACGCCAGCGGTCAGCAGGCCGCCTAGCAGAGGCCCGGCGTATTTCGCGACCATCGTTCCCAATATCTCGTTGTCACGGATTTCCGCAGGTAAACCCACCGCGGTTCCCGCGGCCCAGACTCCGATCAGCACGCAGGGTGCCCAAACGATCAGGATGCAGAGCGGCTGAGCAACGATCGCGAGTTTAAACGCCGACGCACTGCGTGCGGTTAACCAGTGCTGAAAGATGTGAGGAAACATCCCGACGGATAGCGGAATCATCAGGTATCCAAACCAAGCCGTGTTGGAAATTGCGGAGGTGCCGAGCAGTGCGGGAGGTACGTCGAGAGTGGCCGCTCGTAGGTTCTCCATCAGGTTGCCACCCGATCCGGCTTCCATCGCAATACCCCCTGCTTCCATCGCAATACCTCGGGCGATCACTAGAAAAGTGGCCAGCCCCATTGCCATGAAGAACAGCGTCTGCAGGGCATTGGCCCAAGCCGTCCCACGCATCCCGCCGAAAAAGACATAGTTCAGCACGACCAGGCAGATCACCAGGGAGGCTAGCCAGGGAGGGACGCCATGATCCCAATCGGCAAACCAACCGAAACTCGCAAAGGCACCGGACGTCACCCTGCTAACGACTTCGCCGCCGCCCAAGATGCCGACCAACAGGTAGGGAACGACGAGCGCCACTAAAACCGGGAACAGGACCACGCCGATCATTTCGCTTTGCAGACGATCACGGAAAAACTCGATCTGCGTTCGATAATGAAAACGCTTGCCAAAATCCCAAATGCGAACCCCAATGAAAAAGAAGCATGCCGAATGGACGATCCCGCTGCTCGACGCGAGCAGTCCATAAACCGCGACGCCACGGCGGAAAGCCTCCGCTGTCGATCCGACAAGGGCAAAGGCCGTCATGGTCGTCCCAAACAGCGAGAGCATTAACAGGACCGGGCCGATCGTGTGGCTGGCCATCAAGTAGTCGTTGGATGTGCCGCGTCCCATCCGGTTCGCGACCACGCCGAGCAGAATGAGCAGCGCGAGGTAGGCAACGATGATTACCAGCGCGATCATGACGCCCGTTTCCCGTCGACGGATCGCTTCGGATCAACATCTTGCGGGCCACCTTCGATCCCGGCGGTGCATTCCAGAGCGGGCCAGTGCTTCACCGTGATCCACCACCAGAGGAGTGCGGTTGCGATCGAGATTGCCATTTGAATGGCAAGTGCTCGAGGTAAGAATCCGAGCACGACCACCGGAGCATCCCACCATCGAAGGTAGTCCTGCTGGAGAAGCACGAGCAGCAACAACAGTAGCCAGACAGTGTTTCGCACGAAGGGTCCCCAGGCGTGAAATGTTGCCCCAGTCTAACAGGCTTCGGATTCACTGGGTTCTGGTAAGAAGCGATACCCCGCGTCGCGAATCGTTAGCAAGTGACGTGGCGCCGCGGGGTCCGATTCGATGATCTTCCGCAGCCTTGCGATGAATTGGTCGACGGCGCGCGTCTGCACGTTGCCATTCATCTCCCAGACCTCGCTCAGCAATTCCTGACGGCTGATTACGCGTCCAGGATGCTCAAGGAAGTAACGCAACAATCTCAACTCCTTTTGGGTCATCCGTACCTCACGCCCTGCAACACTCACTTCATGCGTGGAGAAATCGACGCGGACACTTCCAAACTCGGCGCATGTTCGTTGCTCAAACCGCGTTCTCCGATCATCGACTTCACCACGCCGCGCCATTCCACGCGTCCGATCGATCCGGACTTCTAAATCCACCC
>JBGTCJ010000475.1:0-3235 GCA_041748895.1 Pirellulaceae bacterium | reverse complement strand
GCTGCTTCGCCGCCGAAGCCGGCGGCTCGCGCTGCTCATCCGCCAAAGCGGGCGGGGCCATGTCCTCATCGGAGGAGTACGGCGCCATGTCTTGCGAGTCGCCGTAGGGAGCCCCCTGAGCGTGATCGACGATCACTCCTTCGTGGATCACCTCGCCGCAACACGCGGACTCGGGTGCCGAATATGTTTCCGCTGGAACGCAGGCGGGCATCGGCATGCAGGCCGTCGGCGGGCAGACCACAGCCGGTTCACAGGGGGATGCGACGTGGCAGCGGAACCGGCCCAAGAGCCAGCCCGCGGAAGCCGGGTTCGCAGCCATGATGACCGCGAGGGTCACGGCCAAAAGCGTGCGGAAGGATCGGTAAGCGTTGCGTTTCATGGGAGTCTTTGGCGTTTCAGCTCGAAGGGGGAGTGCCGAAGTGGCAGCGTCAGAGCAGATTGGGGAAGCGAGAGCGCAAGCGTGCGTGTGTCGCCGTGCGAGTGTTGCTCAGCCGAAAAGTATAATTTGCGAATGCGGGGGCGGCAAGTTTTTGGCCGCGGTATCGGTCAGACCACGGGCTGGCCTCCCATGGTCAAACCCGGCGATTCGCATTTCGCCAGAGCCTCTCTCGGTCTTACACTGGCCGGCGGTGATCGCTCCGCCACGGCCGCCAATCCATTTTGAGCCGCAGACCCCTCGCCGGCATCGGACCCCATGCTTCGTTTTTTCCAGAACCTGTTTGCCACCATGAGCCTGGAGCGCAAGTGTTTGTTGTTCTTTGGGTCCGTGATTGTGGTGCTGATGTGCACTGCATTCTGGGTGGTGCAACTGGTGGCCAACCGGCTCGTGATCCAGCGAACGCGTCAGATCGCACGCGACTATTCGTTTGGCGTCACGATGCGATTGCATGACGACGCGATTTTTCGCCGGGGGATGGCTGAAGACGAATACGAGGAGAAACGTGCGGTTCTGAGCGACCTCGCCAAAGACCTGCTCAACGAGGATTATCACTACACGATCGTCGGGTTACCCGACCCCGTGCCCTACGAAAAGCTTCGTCCGGTGCCTCCCCCGGATTCGCCTGAGGAGCTAGCGCTGCTCAAACAGTTGGAGGTCAAGTTTCGACAACACCTCGCGGAGCGGATCGCGAAGGATCGACCAGATATTGGTCAACCGCTCGACCTAGGGCCTGATTCGGCGATGAGCCAGCTCGGGCCCTGGCAAGACGTCGCGTTTGCCGAGCGCGGGCCGATTAAGGACCGATACATTCATTACACACCGGTCTTCAGCAAGCCGACGTGTATCCTTTCGTGTCACGTTCCGGTGGGTGCCAGCGTTTCTTTGTCGGCCGACGAGGACCCGGTGCGTTTGGCGGCACAGTACCCGTTCCGGGTGGTGCGGGTCAGCATGCCGTACCAGAACACCTCCGACACGGCGACGTGGATTCGCGCGATTTTGATCGCGATGGCGATGCTCATCATTGTGGTGATGCTTTTCATCCTCGATCTGATCGTTCGCTACCTGGTTCTTGGGCCGTTGCACCACCTCCGCGGTGTGAGCGACGCGATCACGCGAGGCGATACGGCCCAGCGGGCGGTGATCGAGACCGAAGACGAGTTCCGCGAACTCGCTGACGCCTTCAACCGAATGCTGCGGCACATGACCGAAGCTCAAGACGAGTTGCAGGACGTCAATCGAGAACTCGATAGCCGCGTCGATCAGTTGGCTCAGGCCAACCTGCAGCTTTACGAGGCCAACCGTTTGAAGAGTGATTTCCTCGCCAACATGAGCCACGAATTGCGGACGCCACTCAACAGCATCATCGGATTTTCGGAGGTGCTGCACGGAATCGATTCGCTCAATGACAAACAGCGCCGGTACGTGACCAACATTCAACAGAGCGGGAAGGTGTTGCTCGAGATGATCACCGACATTCTCGATTTGGCGAAGGTCGAAGCCGGCAAAATGGAACTTAGGCCGATCGAGTTTGACTTGACCCGGTTGGTCAGCGCGCAGGCCGATATGGTGAGGAGCCTCTCGGAAGAAAAGAACATCGATCTGGTGATCCACGCCCAGCGCGATATGCCCCCTGTGATGCAGGACCAGACGAAGCTGCAGCAGATTCTGACCAACTTGCTCAGCAACGCGATCAAGTTCACACCCGAAGGCGGGATCATCACGGTCAACATTGAACGTTCGGCTGGCGATCGCTTCACGCTGTCGGTCACCGACACCGGCGTCGGAATATCCAATGAGGACAAGCCGGTGATTTTCGAAAAGTTCCGCCAAAGCAAGAAGGTGTTGGACGGTGAAGGCCTGACCCGCGAATTTTCCGGCACGGGCCTGGGGTTATCGATCGTGAAAGAATTGAGCAAACTGCTCGGCGGCGAAGTCGGGTTTGAGAGCGAACTGGGTCAAGGCAGCCGGTTTTGGGTGAACCTGCCGATCCGACTCGACGAGACCCGACGCAGTCACGAGTTTGCCCCAGTCGTGATCCGTGCGTGAAGCTGATGGGAGCGATTTGGGTTTCATGAAACGCGTTGACCTTTTTACCGATGGTGCCTGCAGTGGGAATCCCGGACCGGGTGGTTGGGCCTTCATTTTGCGTTGCCACTCAACGGGCAAGGAGTTGCAAAAGGCCGACGGTCAGGCGACGGCGACGAACAATCAGATGGAGTTGTTGGCCGTCATTCGCGGTCTTGAGGCGCTGCGAGAACCTTGTCACGTGACGTTGCATGCTGACAGCACCTACGTTGGGCAAGGGATCAGCAGTTGGATGGCGGGTTGGAAGCAGCGCGGTTGGAAGCGAAAAGAGGGCTCGAAGCTGGTGCCGGTCAAGAACGTCGAGCTATGGAAGCGACTCGACGAATTGCTGCAGACCCACCGCGTGACATTCGAGCACGTCAAGGGGCACGACGGACACGTGGAGAACGAACGCTGCGACGAGTTGGCCGTCAAGGCCTATCAGCGATTTCTGACGCAGCGTTGATCGCGGCTAAAGGTGGTAGGGCCCGATTGCTTGTTCATTTCCAGCTTTCCGGCTTGGGGATGAACGGATCGAGCGTCTGCAGCGCTCGCTCGTCGGGGGCATCGGCCCAGGCGTAGGCGAGATCCGCCAACCGGTCGGCGGCATCGATCAAGGCCGATGAAGCATTGAGTCGGATCGGTGCCCCTTTGGCGATTGCGAGCGCTTCGTTCAGCCGCGGATCATTCACCTTGTCCGCCACGCTCGCGAGTCTTGCGACGGCCCGCGCC
>JBGTCJ010000474.1:0-4904 GCA_041748895.1 Pirellulaceae bacterium | reverse complement strand
GTCCCCTGAGTCTGAATGATGTCGCCGGCTTCGGTGCGAACCGTGGCGACACAGTGCAGTGTCTTATGAAGCCCCGCCTTGGCGTCCTTCGTGATCGTCACGGGGAACGTGACGGAGTCTGCGTCGGGGGTATACGTCTGGCTCGCCGCGGTGGAGGTCACACCGGCGGGAAGCCCGACCAATTTGAGTTCGATCACCCCCTCGACTTCGCGCATCGCCTCGACGCCCAAAGCGATCGCCGTTTCGGTCTCCAGCTCTGCCGCCGATTTGGGGAACTCAAATTTAAACAGCACATCCTGGACCTCGAGCATGATCGCAGGGGTGACGATCTGCGCCGAACCGTTTCCCGAGTTGTAAGTTGCGACCAGGATCATCGGCCAAGTGCCAATGCCCGCACTGCCATTTGCTGTGATCGGGACGAGCACGTCGTTCTTTCCCTTTTCGATTTTGCGACCATTGTTCACAGCGATTCCAGGAGGGTTGTAGAGCGTGGCTATGGAGACCTCGCCATCGAACCCCTCGTTTCGTTCGATCGAGACTCGCAGATCGGTGCTACCCAATCGCACGATCGGAATTCCTGGTTGCTCGAGCTTGATCCGGAATGGAGCGGGGTCACCCACCGCAACGGCCAGCCGCCGCGAATCGTAACCCCACATGTCGACGCGATTCTGCCCGAGGATCAATTTGTGACGAACCGCGAGTGAACCGCTCAAAGGCAATTTGGGATCCACATTCTCTGCCGACACGCTAGCCAGCGCGGCCGCCGGCGCTGCATCGGAATCGGCGGTCAATATGACCGGAACCTCGACACGGTTGGCGGGCATGGGGAAGGTGGTTACGCGGACGCCAGGCGGAAGGTCCTCGAGCGTCAGTTGAAGGTCGCCGCTGAAATATTCCCTTTTCGCGGTGATCATCGTCGCCATCGCCCCGCCTTGGGGGACGGTGATCGCGTGTGCCTCGTCGCGGCGGATTTCTCGACGGTCCAGTGACAGTTTGGGCGCCGTCGGCGCCACCTCCAAGCGATAAGCAAATGCGGGACCGCCTCGACTCAACGAATCCGTTACGCGAACGACGTGTGGACCGTCCTCGGCAGCGGTGAATTCGAGAAACGAGTCGGGTTTGCCACCGGTATCGTCGTTGGTCCCAAGCGATTTACGATCCGGGCCGTAGACAGTGATGACCGTGTCCAAAGGCGACCGGAGGATGTCGCGCGCGAATGCCCGAACCAGTACCTTTTGCCCCTTCTTGCAATCGAAGGAAAAGTGATCCACGTCACCGTCGAGGCCGATCACGCCGCAGAACGCACCAGGTAGAGTGGCGGGCGTAGCCGCTTTCGAGTCTTCATTGGGCTCCGATTCGATCGTGACCGGAAGGTCGTTGACACGAACCCAATTCGGCGAGGGGCTCAGCAACGTGGCACCGTCCGAACCCGTCGCCTGCGATACGATGGGAAAGCGTTCCATCGGCTCGTCCGGCAACTGGACCGTCGCCCGAGAGGTGCTCATTTCGTCGCCGTTACCGGTGAGATGAACGAGGGTCGCCTCGAGGACTTGGCCAGGCTGATTCCCCGACGGGATCACCGCGATCGGTCGTGGGAATGTTCCCACGTGGAGGCGATAGCCAGCATTGGCGTTTCCTCCAAAGCTGCTATCCCTGATGAGCACTTTGTAGGTCCCAGCCCGCGGCGCCTTGAACGCACAGAGGGCGTCCTGCTGAAGTAGACTCGAATCATCACTGCTGGCGACTTCGAATCGTCGCTCATCCAACACCGCCACGTAAGGATCAAATACCTGGTTGTTGAGGGTATAATTCAACCGTATTCCCTCGACCTCCAGATGAATGGTCTGGCCTTCTTCCAGATCCAGTTCGAAGTGGTCGACGTCTTCGAGTGTGACCACACCTTCAATCGTTTGGTTGAGCTCAATTTTCTGGGCGGAATCGAAATCGTTGTTGGGTTCCACTTCGTGGACCACCGGCATTGAACCGACGCCAAAGAGGCGAAGATTGCTGACGCCGGTTCGCGTCACCAACTGAATCGGATACAGGCCCGGATTGACCTCCGCGTCCGCCGTAATTGTCAATTCGACCCGTTTGTTATCGATCGCCTTGACATCCGAGAAACGAAAGCCGGGTTGGTCAAACAACACCTCGTAGGCATCACTCAGACGATCACCGTGAATCGTCACTTTGGTGGGTTCACCGCGAACCAAGCCGAGCGGTTCGAGCCGGATCACAATCGGCTGGGCCGCAAACAGCGATGAGCTGAGCGCGGACATCAAGGCAATGGCGACGATCGAGTGATTTTTCATGGCGATTCATTCGAGGATTCGGGAAGCAATCACTTGCGAAAGGTCGTCGGCCGGCGCGACGCGAGAAATCACTCGGGCACCTTGAGGCCGGACCGATCACGCGAGCAGGTCGGTGATCAAATTGCCGCCATCGACGATCTCGATCGGTCGATCGCCCGGCGCCATCAGCTCTTTGTCAGCAACGATCCCCAAGACATGGTACATCGTCGTCGCGAGATCCTCAGGACTAACCGGCCGGTCCTCCGGTTCGCTCGCTGTCGCGTCGCTGCTGCCATAGATCATGCCGCCCTTGATACCACCGCCAGCTAGGAGAGTGCTAAAAACCTTTGGCCAGTGGTCGCGGCCAGCGTCCTGGTTGATCTTGGGAGTCCGCCCGAACTCACTGCTGACCATCACCAAGGTTTCATCGAGCATGCCGCGGCTGGACAAATCATCAATCAGTGCCGAAAGCGCGATATCCAGGGGTGGCATTTGTTGGCGGAAGCTATTGGTAATGTTGGTGTGCATGTCCCAGCCGCCGTAGGTGACCGTCACCAGACGAACACCCGCTTCGACCAAACGCCTGGCCATCAACAAGCGCTGGCCCGCATCACCCCGACCGTATTTGTCGCGTAGTGCCGCGTCTTCCTTCTCGATCGCAAACGCCTCGCGTGCTGCAGGCGAATCGAGCAGCCCGTAGGCTCGTTCGTAAAACGTCCCCATTGCTGCGACGTTGTCCGCGGAGATGACTGAGGTGAATTGTCGGTTGACAATATCCAAAGCCGACTTGCGGCGGACAAAACGCTGTTCATCAACCCCACCGGCGAGGTTCAGGTCGCGAACCTTGAAGCTTGCATTCTTGGGGTCATCGCCCAACGAGAAAGGGCCAAAGCTACTCGAGAGATAACCGCTTCCCGCGAACTCGTTGGGCTTGTTGGGAACACAAACGTAGGGTGGCAAATTGTTTCGTGGGCCGTACTCATGGCTCACGACACTACCAAAGCTGGGGAATACAAGCGCGGGGCTCGGCTTGTAGCCAGTGAACATGTTATGCGTTCCGCGCTCGTGCGCGGCCTCTCCATGAGTCATCGACCGAATCACCGAGAATTTGTCTGCCCGCGCAGCCAATTGAGGGACGGTTTCGCAAAAGACTTCGCCCGTATTGGTGCGAATCGTGCGGAACTCGCCTCGATACTCAAGCGGACTGTAAGGTTTGGGGTCGAACGATTCCTGATGAGCCATCCCGCCGGGCAAAAAAACGTGAATCACGCTCTTGGCCTTGGGCTCGATGAATGCGTAATCCTTCAAGTCCGCACGCGCTTCGCGGAGCATCAACAGGTCAGCCAAAGTGAGGCCCAAACCGCCCAGTGCCCCGGCGGTCAGAAAGCCGCGCCGACTGAGATCGTTTCCGTGACAACGGTTCATCGTTTCAGTTCCAAAGAGTTCAAGAAGGAAAGCCAGCTACGAACGGGGGCAACGGGTTCGAGAATCGGGGATTTGCCAGAGTCTTCGTCCGATTATTTCTCTCGTTGATGGAAGCGTGACCCAACGCGATGCCGACTCGGCACGAACGCTGGATCGTCGATTCGACGACTATGTTCGGGTGGGACTTGCAGCAACCAGGACCCTTTGGGGGAGATACAGGTCGTGCAAGCAAATCAAATGGCTGGGGGGAACTGCGGCGGTGGGAATGGTGTCCCGCTGGAATTCACAGCTGCGTGTGAGCATATCCAGTACGGGGTCGCCTGTCAAAACCCACCTCATCACTACGCTTTAACGGCTGGGAACCGAGGGGGTACCCAGGAAAGGTAGCGATCCGCCGTATTGCCTTGCACTTCCACAGCGAATATTGAGCGGTTTTGCCGAGAATAGCGAACCGGGACTCGGTACGACGTCAAACGCGACACTACGCCGCGTGCCGCTTCTCGATCGGCTCATGCGTCGGTGAGGTCTCCGAAGTACCGGGCGACAACGCATCGCCAGTAGCGGCGGGAACAGGGAGCCGCTGCGATTCTGCTCCGCCAACTGACTCCGGTTCCATTTTGTCGAACAGCGAGCCCAGCAATCGAGGGTGCAGACAGAGGTAGCTCCAGAACAGCCCCACGGCGGCCCCGCCCAAGATATCGCTGGCAAAGTGGGCACCGCCGTAGATTCGCTGCAACACCGTCAAAGCGCAGAAGAGGCTAAAAAGGTATCTGCCCCGAGGGATGGCAATGCACAACCCAATCGTCATAGCGATTGCCGTCGACATGTTTCCGCTTGGGAACGCACGGGTACCGGCATCGAAGTTTGCGACCTGATCGAGTGTCCAGTCGAAACGCCAAATCCAGGCCGTCTCGATGGTCGCGAAATCGAGATTGAGCTGAGTCGGTTTGGGCCTCAGCACAAACATCTTCAATAGCGTTGCGACCGCTCCCGCCCCGCAGGTCATGGCCGCCATCCGCGGAACGAGCCAACGGCGGTCGGGCGCGAGCAGCAAAACCGACAAGAGAATGAAGAATACACCACTGCCGTGAGCGTATCCGCGAATCAACTCCAAGGCATTGGTCAAATCAGCCGGCAGAGGCTCTTGATCGAACCAACGCGCGATCGGAACGTCGACGAGCGTCGCGAGCG
>JBGTCJ010000473.1:0-1830 GCA_041748895.1 Pirellulaceae bacterium | reverse complement strand
CCTGGTCCGCCTCGACCGCGGAGCGATAGACCCCACGACCCGCCGCGGCGCCAAGCTCCCGCTGGCATCGATCGACCGCCTGGTACACGGCCTCCGGCTTGGGCCAACCCGTGGCGGCATGATCGAGGTAAATCCGGGGTCGACGTGGCTGCATCATCGAGGGTGTACCCACCGCACTTCGCCGTCCTGATCGTGTTGGCGTTTCCAAATCGGCACCTCGGACTTGAGCCGATTCATGATTTCCGGCATCGCCATCATCACCGCCGCGCGATGGGGTGAGCTGCAGCCAACCAGCACGCTGGTCTCGCCGATTTCAACGGTCCCGAGACGATGGACGATGACCAGGCGGGTTAGCGCAAAGCGCTCGACGGCCCAGTCGCCCAGGCGTTGCAGTTCACTCAGCGCCATCGGCTCGAATGCCTCGTATGTGAGGCGGCTCGTTTTTTGATCGCCTGTGGTCCGGCGGGTCACCCCTTCGAACCAGAGGTGCGCTCCCACATCGGGGTCGCCCACCCAACTTCGCCACTGGGCCAACTCGATGGGCGAATGGACCAACTCGACACGAATGGTACTGCGTCCCGAAGCCTCCAACGTTCAACCCCCGCTGACCGGTGGAATCAAGGCGATCTCGTCGCCCGCTTCGATTCGCGCCGAACCATCGACATACGATCGATTGACCGCCAAACGGGATGCCGTGGCCAACGGTGCCAGTTGTGGAGCGGCCACACAAACCGCCTGCAAGACCGCTCCCGCGGATGCTGGCAGATCGAGGTCGATCGCGAGCGAATCGCGGCCGATCAGATCGCGGGCGGCGGCGAACAGCAGGACGTCGATGCGAGTCAACATGACGCCCTGTTGCGGTCGGTGCCGCGCAGCGGTGGTGGCGAAGTTTCGATCACGATCCGGTCCCCGGAACTGATCGCGGAAGGTTAACGAGTCATCCGCAAATCGCGTTCAATTTTGGGCATCCGCCCGTAAGCGTAAGCCAGCAATTTGAGCGGGTGCAGCGTGGTGCGACCGCTGCCATGCTCGATCTGCATTCTACAGGCGCTGCACTCGGTCGTCGCGGCGTGTGCCGTGTGGCGTCTCATGGTGGTGATCAGCGGCCACCCAATTCGGAGGCTATTGCGGTAGTTGCTTTGACGCAGCCCCCAAGTTCCGGCCATCCCCGAGCAACCTTGTTGGACCATTTGGACCTGCAGTCCGGGGATCAGCCGCATCAGCGATGGCCCGGCGTTTTCGTCATCCAAGGCACGGACATGGCAAGGCTGATGGTAGGCAACCTCCGCAGCGATCGGCTTGAAGTCGAGCGACAGTCGGTTTTGGCGATGCAGATCCCAGAGGTACCGACACGCTTCGACGCTGTTTTCGGCGACCAAACGGGCATCCTCGTCATCAACCAGGTTGAGGTACTCTCGTTTGAGACAGAGCGCGGCGGCCGGCTCCGTAGCGATCACCGTGTAGCCTTGCCGCACGGCCTCGGCCAGCACACGAATGTTCTGCCGCGCGACTCGCGTGGCACCTTTGGCATCTCCCGCGGCGATTCTCGCCATGCCACTGGTCAGCTGCCGCGTGGGAACGTAAAGACCGATCTGATTGTGCATCAAGATTTCGGCCGTGGCGCGCGCCAGGTCGACGTCATGGTAATTGGCAAAGGTGTCGACGAAGTAAGCCACTTTGGTACCGCCATGTCTCGACGCCTGAGTCCAGCGGCGTTTGGCGGCGTATCGCAGAAAGCTCTGAGGGGCCAGCGCCGGGAGTTGGCGTGCACGCGACAAGCCGAACGTGCGTTCGAGCATCCAACGAGCCATCGTGCTTTTGATCAACAAG
>JBGTCJ010000472.1:0-9450 GCA_041748895.1 Pirellulaceae bacterium | reverse complement strand
GACGCATTCGTGTTGTCAACGCGAATGACATCATCGATCCACGCCTGGTAGGCCGAGACGCGTGCTTCTCCCGCGAATTCGCCAAAACTAGAGTTCAGACCCGGAAGAAAATCGGGTGTTGGTGACACGATCAGCCCGTAGGAACTCACGCCAGCGATCTGGCCGTTGATTAAGGATGGGCCTCCCGAGTCGCCCGGTGCTGTGCCGATCTCGCGAGTCCCTTCACCCAGGTCGTTGATTCCAAACAACACGCCGAAGGCGTCGTTGGCTGCCAACCCGTTATCAAAATCGAACATCAACTGCGTGCCCGGCGTGATCGCACCCGGCGCAATGAACGATCCGGTGAAGATATCGCCCAACGCATCGAAGCGGTTCAGACCCTCGCGACGCTCGCCGGCCGAACCCGGCTGGCTGCCCGTGGCGCCGGTGCCGGTCTGTCCGTATCCGACCTTTTGGAAGACGCGGCCGACTTCGTCCGCACCACGGTAGATGTCAAACCTTTGGGCCTCCGCGGGAGCCGGCGCCGCAAGTTGGAGGATTGCCAGGTCCGCGCCGTTGAAAAGGTCACCATTCCAGTTCGGGTGGACAAAGAACTGCGACGCCTGGATGCTGGTGAGACCCGACGGCAATTCGAAATCGACCTGAGTTGCGGTGGTCGTGAAGTTCCCGAAATCATCGGTCAGGCAGTGGGCTGCGGTGAGGATATGCAATCCGGTCGTCAGCAGCGTTCCCGTGCAAAGCCCGCTTCCAAACGCCGAACTGATGATTAACCGCACGGTCCCATCGAGCCCCGTTCCCGGAAGTACGAGCGAACCAGCCGGGTCGTTGACGGTGACTAGCAAAGGCCGAATCTGCGCACGTTCGGGATCCAGAATCGCGGCAAGAGTGGCGTCAAAACCGCGTGGCTCGTCACCGTCGTAAGGCTCAGGAACGACCGGTTCACGGAAGCCGATGGATTCGGCGAAAGCCCCGCTGATTACTTCAAAACCGCCAGTACGTTCGTGTCCAGGGTCGGTCGACCGTTCGGTCGTGATCGACCATCCGGCCGTCGTCGTGCCGACAAAATCGCGCTCGCGTGGCGGTGTCGCGGTCGATCCGCCGATTGCCTCGACGTGATCATCAAAAATTCGCTCGATCGAATCGAGCGGCACGCGGCGGACCAGCGGATTGTTCTGGAATTCTTCAGGGATTCGGCTCGATGCCGTCACCGCGACGAAGTAAGAACCCTGTGGCAAGGAAACCGGGCCGATGAATGCGTCACCCGCGCCGCGCGAACCGCGAGCCAGCAATTCGCCCAGTTCGTCACTGTTCAGCGGACTGCTACGATCGTCCAGAACGTTGCTGTCCTGTCCGAACAACACCAGACGCGCGTCGTTGGGGCTTCCCGTGGGCGAATAGAACACGCTCAAATTGGTGTTCGGCCGATCAAACCCATCGGCATAGTCGATATCGAAAACCGTCGAATGCTGAAGCCCCGCCAAGATGTCCGAGTTCTCGATGTCGATCTGATAGAAATCGACATCGGCGACGCTGCTGAGCGATCCGCCAACGCTGAGCGTGCCGGTCTTGGTGTCGATCAGGTTGCCGAGATACTGCGGCCGAGCGTTGAGCGGTCGGGTCTGATTGAAGCCTAATGGTGGATCGGGAAAACTGATCCCGCCATTGATTACGTCGTTGTTGGCGTAGACATTCGTCGGATAGCGGACAGCACCAAATGCCGATCCGCCCGGCTGGGCGGCGACCGCCGGTCCTGTTGCGGCCGATTCGTTTTCCTGCGCTTCACCCGTCAGAGGCGAGCTGCCCGGCAGCCCTTGCGTATGAATGCCGTGGTTGGCAAACCGAATGTCGGCGAACTTGACGACGCTACCGGGGAACTCTTGCGATTCACGCAATCGAATCTGCAGGGTGTAGGCACCGGCGGTTAAACCCGATGTCGCATCGCCAGGGTTGATTGAGGCGCTTCGTACTCGAACAAAATAGGTGCTTCGCGTGCCCGCCGCGCCGGGCAGCACGAACCGCAACCCCGCGTCGCGCGGGTTGGTCGAGCCGAAATCGTTATACAGCCCACTGGCCCATCGCTCGGTGAACGGGTCGCTGGAATCGGCCAATGGCCCAACGCGCCCTGCCAACAGCGGACCATTCACCTGAATGAGTGATGGGTTGTCGAACTCGGCAAAGCTGTTGGTCGATCGCGCGACGACATTGCCGGAGCCATCGATGACCTCAACGACCGAATCGAGCGAGAAGGTCGTGCGGTCGATGTCGACCCAAACCGGCGTGCCGGCCACACCGCTGAACCGATAGACGTCGATGTCGGCGGGACCGCTCAAGTACCCACGGACCTCGAACCCAAGCCGCAATGTGTCGTCGCCCGCATTGATCCGCTCAGCCAAATCACCGAGTTCCTGCGCGCCACCGAGCGTCGCGTTCAAACCCGGGGCTACCGCGGAGGCCGATTCGAGCTCCTGCACGATGGCGACATTTCGGTCGTTGCTAAGGCCGTCAAAGTAGAGGCTTCGCCAATCCCCCGGCATCGGGCGGCTGCCGGTACCGTCGCCGTTGGTGTCGGTTTGGGCGGTGCCGTCCAGCCGTCTGCCCGCGCCGACCGAATCGTCCTTGAGGCTGGTGAACACGACCGGTGCGCCCGGCAACCCGAGCACGTGAATCGTGCCACCAATGCGATCGGTAACCCCGGTAGCCGTCCCTGTCGCAGTGAACCCGGTCCCAAGCGTGGGGCTGTTGGGGGTGCCTTCGCCAAATAGCTTGATGACAAGACTCTCTTCGGGACGGCTCTTCAGAGTCAACGCGCCGCCAGAGATCTGATTGCCCACGATCACCGAATCGTAAAGCACGTGGGCAATGTCGGTGTCGTCCCAAATGCTTCCCGAGGTCAGTTCGCCGCCGCGGATCCGCAGTCCGTTGAGTTGCCGCCGACCCTCGATCTCTCCGGCCGGACTGTCGCTCGTGTTGAAGCGGACCAGCGGCCCGTAATTGTCATCGAGCGTGGCGAACCGATCGATCGAACCGGTCTGACGGCCGACATCGGGCACCAACGCGTCAGTCATCGACCCCAAGTCGATATCGATGATCGAACCATAATTGTCGACAAACTGATTGTTGACGATGATCGGCTGAGTGAAACGGGCGTAAATCACCGCTGGTGTCACCGCCAGGCGGCCGTTGCGGCCGGCCGGTCCCGAGCCGTCTTGCCCGTGATCATTCATTTCGAATCGCGAATTGGTCACCCGGGCGGAAGCCTGGTGCAGTTCCAGCGGCAGGAACCCTCGCGACTGGCCTCCCTCAATTAGGCTCACGCCTCCACCGAACGCCACCACGGCATGATCAAGGCTGACGTTTGCACCAGGACCTGCGTAGATGCCCGACCAATCGCCGCGACGTGGTTCGGTACCGCCACCGGGTGTGCCGGCGTCGTTATTGGTGTCGAAGGTTCCCCCGGCCCCGAACCGGTCGTCCAGCGCGCTGGTGAAAACGACCGGTTGGTTAGGCAGACCTTCCGCGAGCAACTGCGTCCCGTGGCCCAATTCAATTCGGGCCCCACGGAACTTGATCACCGTGTTGGGATCGACCACGAGTGACGCGTTGGGCCGCCCGCGAACGCCCTCCCGCGATAGATCGAGGACGGCGCCCGTCGCGGCCGCCGATCCGTCATCGGTGAACGATGAATCCGAGCGGTTGAGCTGGCCGACAAGCCGATACTCGCCTGATCCCGGAACGAGTCGATACACACGCCGCGACACGTAATCGGTTGGGCTTGGGTTTGCAGTCTGTGGAATCACGGGCAGATTGAGCAGACGTACCGAACTGGACGATCCGGTTGTGGTCACCGCCGCGGTCGCGTCACTGGCCAACGATTCGAACCCGTTGCGATCGACGAACGTCACTCGGTACTGCTTGACACCCGCGGCGAGGCGACCGCCCGCTTCGATTACGCTGGTGACCGAACCGACATCAGGCCGGAAACCGTCCTCGAGCGACCCGCCTGGGTTCCCGGCAACCACCACGTTTTCGGCGATGTAGTGAACGATGTCGACGTCGTCGAACCGCGCCGGCACGGTGATTTGACGTGCGGCGAGACCGACGGAATTTTCGGTCCGGATGAACAGCCCGTTGATACTGTTGTTGGACAATCGGTTGCGGCTGATGTCTGGCCCGACGCGACCATAGTCAGCGGTGAATTGCCCGGCCTGCTGGAATCGCGGTTCCTGGTAACTGGTTTCGCGGAAACTGTCCGGCGCGGCGCTCATGGCCGGGCCAGCGCTACTGGTGATCCGGTTGAACGTAATGGCGGGCCGAACGTCGATCATCTGGATCGGGTTGACGGTCTGCTGGCCGCTTTCCAAAACCACATTGCTGCCGCCACCAAACCGAATGTCGGCATGGTTGACGACCTGCAGGAAGATTCCCTCATTTTCAAGGTTTGGCCTGCCCTCGGCGGAATCAAAATCGGTGCGGAAGATGATCCCGCCCCAATTCCCGGCGGCGGGCTGAGGGCTGTTGCCGGCCGCGACCGAATGCACCCCGCGATCGCGGGTGCTGGTCAAGATCACGCTGCCGTTGCTCCCCCGGAGCGTCACGCCGCTATTGGTGACCAGCCCCGTGGTGACGGAGTCGGCGTAGCTCGGGTCAGCCAGATCGACCAACCGCGGAGTTCCGAGAATCTGCAATCCGGCGCCGCTACGGTTTGTCAACAGACCGCCGCTGCCGACGGTAATTGCCGAATTGCGGAACTTGATGGCCGTGCCGGCATCGATCATCACCAACACGCCGCGTGGAACGTCCATACTTCGGCCGTCACCGAGCGAACCTCCGCCGACCTCCGCCACGCCGATCTGATAGGAGAAATTGTCGGCCAGCGTGTTCGGATTGTTGTCCGCGCCCCCATTTCCAACGATCCGCACGATATCGTTCGGCCGCGCCACGCCGAACGCGTTGGGCACCGCCGGATTGGCGATATTATTGAACGGTCGGGCCAAACTGCCGTCGGAGGTCACGCCGGCCGTTTTGTCGACAAAGATAGTTCGGCCGTAGACTTCGACGCCGCGGAAATTCGAACTCAGGTCGACCGACCGCTCGCCACTAAGCACCACCAGCGTGTTGTTGGCCGTGTTGACCTGAGCCTGCACCCCGGTAATCCCCGAAACCGAGTTGATGGCGGTTCGGAGCGAACTGGCCAGCAGCGACGCGGGGCTACCGGCCGAGTAATTCACGGCGATATTGCCCGGCGTGGGGCTCGCGCCGGTCAAGACGAATTCGAACCTTCGCAGCTGTCCCGTCGCACCAACGATCGTGAACGTCTGGCCCGGCGTGACCGCAGAGCCACCCCCGGTGAATTCGATCGTCCGCTCGAGCGGACGGGTCTGGAACCAAAAGTTCTTCACGCCCCCGGGGGTGCCGTCGCCGTCGCCATCGAGCGCCGTCCCCGGAACGCCCGCGCGATCACTGTCCAGGTCGCGAATCGCGTCAGACAAGTTGACTTGGGGCTCGAACTTCAACAACAGTTCGTAGCGACCCTCGGTCCGCCCGCCAGTTCCGCTGCCCGCTACGTTCGGATCGAATGAATCATTGCCGCTGGACGCGACACCAATGTAGTAGACACCGTTGCCGAGTTCCGCCCGAAGCATCGAGTCATTGCCGAAATAGTCATCATTTCGAGCGACTTCGACAGTGCCGCCACCATGCAGCGATATCGGCAGGCTCACCAACGACTCGCTGATATCGGCGAGCGGATTGCCGAAGGTGACTTCCGCACGCAAAACCGTTCTTGCCAGTGGATGGTCGTTGATCGCGCTGACGATTTGCTGTGCCGACACCGCCGTGACACTCGGGCCGCGACGGGGAACATCAATGAGGAACCGGTTAGCGATCGGTTGACCGTTCTCACCAATGACGGGAAGAACCCTCACGGCAGTGTCGCCGGCACCCCGGTCGGTGCGGACAAAGTCGATCCCCGCGCCGTTGCCGACCGCCCCGAGCTGGACAGCCTCCAGTCGCACCGAGAGCGCCGTCCCCAGCCCCAATTGGGTCGTTGCCGATGCTCGCTGCTCTTGAAACAGCTTTAGCGATGTGTCCAGAAGGCTGGAATCCGGAAGCCGCTCCGCAAAAGTCTCGGCGGTCAATAGTCCGACCGAGCTTCCTCCACCGAGTGACACCTCAAAGCGATACAAGTCGACATCATTGCCATCGAGTCGATGGATGTGCCGACCATGCAAAATGTCCAAATTGCCCGGGAACGACGGCTCGGCCCCTTCAAGCGAGTTGGGTAGCGAGAGGTCGATCGTTTGCGAATCGATCGCGTCGTTAATCGTTTGTTGCCGAGACGTGATCGCGGGCAAAAAGGGGCTAATCGGGGCGATGAAGCCGACCGCGTCGATGCTCGCATTGAGAAACGCAGGATCCAATGCCGCAAGCGTCTGTTCATTCAGTGTCGTGTCCACGCCAAGGCCGAGCAGGAATCCGATCCCAGCCATCGTCTTGCGGAAAAAGTCCTCGCCGTAACCGAGCCGGAAGGCGGCTTGGTTGCTGAGGACCATCGCGGATTCGGTGAACGTCGGGTCGATTCGCAGAGTCGCGCTGAGAATGTCGAGCGTTTGCAGCTCGGTGCCCGGCGTGGGCAACAGTGTCGTGGTGTCGCCCAGCGCGAACGTAATCCCCTCGCTTCGCGTCTCGCGAAATTGCACGCCGAGATAACGCGACCAAAGGTCAAGGGCTTCGCGAATTCGCTGGCGGTGGATCTGCAACGCATTGTTGATCTGTGAGGGGATTCCGGTCCCGTCACCGCCGGCAAAAACGTTTTTGAAGTTGTAGGGGATCTCGGTAATCCCATCCTGAACGTCCGCGCCAAAATTGGGGTTCACCGCTTGGACAAACCCACTGCCTTGGAATCCCGGAACGTTTAACCGACCCGGGTCGGTCGACGCACCGGGCAGCTGAATACCGAAAGGTTGGGGCGAGATCGACTCTTGCAACCGAATGCTGGTGATCGGTTGTCCGGGCAGTCCGAAAACACCCACATCCAGAGCCGCGCTGAGCGTATCGCCTACGGCGACCATCGTGAGGGCCGGAGATGACGTGACGGTCGACGGGATCACCGACGCGCCGCCTTGTCCAGAAATTCCGCCTTGCGCGAATGAGACCGAAATCACAGCATCAACTGATGGCGTCGCCTGCGTCACGGACACGACCTGTGCAAGCGTCGCGGACCCGCCGCCGAGGTCGTAAATGACGTTTCCGCCAGCGTCGAGGCTGGCCGAAAGGCCACCAACCCCGCTGTTGATGAACCGCACCGTTCGTCCGCTGCCGACCTCGCCCAGCACCTTGGAACGAAACGTCACCGCGACATCGCTGCCGATCAATAGGTCGGACGTTGCGCTGGCGGCGATGCTGAAATCCGTCGGGGTCACAATCAAGTCGGCTCGCTGATCGACCGCAGTACCGATCCGTAACCGGAACGTGCCGCCTGTGACCGAAACGCCTGGCAAGGTGTTGAGGTCCGATTCGAAAATCAACCGCGCCGTCTGTGTCGCCGCGTCGTAGATGACCCGCTGCGGGAAGTACAGAAGGTCGTCGGTCGTTCGGACCGTTTCCTGGGTCAACAGCAGCTGGTAAAAACGCGGGTGTTCGGCCGATCGAAGCGTCGGGTTGCCACTGGCGTCGTTTTCGACGAACAGCTCGTCCTCATTGAAATAAACGACGATTTCGTCGCGTCGCTGCTGCAACGACCCGTCGCCCATGCGGACAACCGGCTGTGGCACGATCGCCTCCACCAAAGCGCCCAGCGCGAGCCGGAACTGCAAGGATTCGGACCTCGCGCCGGGAATCGACGGCACCAACGGTTCACCGAGCTCGTTCCGCAGCGCAAGAATCCCCTGATTGGGATCGTCGAACGCGAAGATGTTGATCTGGTAATGGTCGTCGGGCAACGTCTCGGCAAAGCGGACGACCACTTCGTTCTTGCGAATGTCCCCCAGCGTCACCAACCCGGGCTGGACCCGAACATCGTCGGCCGTGCCGAGTAAACCGTCGCCGCCGGCCCGCGTGATCTGAATCCCGGCCAAGGTTTCTGGTTTGATCTCTTGGTTCTCGTCAAACCGGAACGTCAGCGCCCGCGGTGCGACATTTCTCACCGATCCGTCGACAATCAGGTCGCCCTCATTGGGCTGGATGCCGATCAACTGGGGACCGGCAAGCATTTGCCTTTGCTCAAGCGTTTCGAGCAGGTGCTGGCGACGACGCTTGCGAGCCCCTTCCCGACGTGAGCGGTTGGCCGATCGGCGGTCACCAGTGGACAGACGCATACTCGAACCTTCGTTGGCCGATTGAGTGTCGTTGGAAAAAAAGCGAAGCCGCTTTCGCGATGTCATGAAGACAATCCTGAGGAGGCGTAGCCGTGATGAGCGTGAAACCCGCCACGGGAGCAAAGGTCAATCACCGAAACGAAACGAAAAGGTCACCGCCATTCCATCACCGGAGCCGAGTGACCCAGTGCCACTTGGCCGGCGTACAAGAAAAGCTTCCGGCAGTATCGCAAGCCCTACTGCCAAGGGTCCCGGCTGTCCGGGGCGTGGGTCGAGGATCGAGTATAGTTGCGGTAGAAATCTCAGCAAACTTTTGGGCAGACTGATCTTTCGTCGCCGCGACTCAACCCATCGTGGGGTTGCGGTTTGCATGACGCGTGACGGTTGGACCGACTCGCCAGGGACGGCGCGAGTCGCGACGCACCCCACAACACCCGCCGGCGAGGCGAGCATCGCCGGGACACAAAACGTCAAAATGGGCAATTGCGAGGGGGATCTCAAAATTATCACCGGTGTCTGTGCAGAATGCTCCCGTTTGACACGGCTGGGCAACAAAAGTTCCCGTCCATGGAGGGTTTCCGGGGCATCCCGGCCAAAAATGGCTTTCTCCCGCTGGCATTTGGCGCGTACAATCAAAGGTTCTGAACACCGCATGAATTATGAGAGGTGCTTGTCGTGAAAAAGCTACATCAGCACGTGGCACCCGGTACAACTACGGCCAATAGCGATCCAATCGCTGCCAACGCTAACGATGGAAAGCCTGGTCCCGACATCGCGCCGGTGTCGTCCACGCCCCAATCGGACTTGCCTGAAGTGGCGCTGCCTGAAAGCGCTCGGGAGCCGATTCTGGGGAGCGACGATGTACCCCTAGGAGAATCTGGCCACGCGGGGGCTGGGCTGGGTTCGCAGGGGAACGCCCAGGGTGAAGTCTTTCTGTTGCCTCCGACCGACCTGACCGTTGCCGAGGGCTATTTGGAATTGGTCACCGGGCCCGCTGTGCGTTTGGGAATTTCCCGCTCGATGCGCCGCCAAGGCGCCTCGCTCGCGCTGCGTCAGGCGCGGCTTTGCGGCGACCTTTCGGGCGTCGATGCAACCTGGGAGGGTCGGCGGATGCTGATCGTCGGTCAGGCGCTGC
>JBGTCJ010000471.1:0-5807 GCA_041748895.1 Pirellulaceae bacterium | reverse complement strand
TCCGGGCCCCGTAGTCTAGCCATTTGTCGTCTCAGTCGGTAGTCTCCAGTGGTTGATCCGAGCGACGTTTAGCGAGCCAAAGGATGCCAGTTTTCGACCCAGCCCACGCGCTAGAAGCGGATCTACAGCGGTTGACTCCCGATCTGGTCCCCGTGATTCGGTCCGCGGGCATGCCGCCGCTCGATGGAGGATCCGTCGACGAGGCGTTATCGCTCCAAATCAAGCGGATCGTCGAACAGGAGCGCCTGATCGATGGTGGCGTTCTTGCTGGGCTGCACCTGCTCGCGGGTGATCTCGAGGCATCCCACCAGATTAGTCAGTCGCTGGAGACTCCTGAAGGCAGCTTCTGGCACGCGATCATGCATCGCCGAGAGGGTGATTTTTCGAATGCCAAATATTGGTTTCGCCGCGTCGGTCGCCATCAGGTTTTGGACCTCTTGGCGGGCACCGATTACGGCGACCCCATCACGTTCGTGGATCGATGTCGAGAGGCGTTAGCGTCGCACTCATCCGAGGCGATCAACACGTGTGAGGCGCTCCAGTGGTCGGAGTGGCAATTGCTTCTGAAGGATGGCCTGTCGAGGCGTTCGTGAGCGTCGGGGAAAGCGTTCCGGCCGTCGGCGACCTCTCGCCATCTTCGGCCATCAAGACGCGAACCAAATCGAACTCCGCCTCGGCGCGAAGGAACGCCTGGACGATGACCGGATCGAAGTGCGATCCGGCGCCATCGGAAATGATGTCCAGCGCCTTCGCGTGCGGGAACGCCGGCTTGTAGACCCTTTTGGTGGTCAGCGCGTCGTAGACATCGACCAGCGCGATAATCCTGCCGGAGAGCGGGATCGCACTGCCCTTGAGAGCCCGCGGGTAACCGCTGCCATCAAACTTTTCATGATGGCTGATGGCAATCTCCATTGCCATTTGAAGGTACTTCGCCGATGGAGCGTGCTTGAGCGTTTCTCGAATCGCTTCCGCACCGATCTCGGTGTGCCGCTTCATGATTTCGAATTCGTCATCGGTCAGTTTCCCCGGTTTCTGGAGGACCGCGTCGGGGATCCCCACTTTGCCGATGTCATGCAGCGGGCTCGTCTGGTAGATCAACCGCATGAACTCGGCGCTGATCTGGTCGCTGTAGGGCGAATCGATCGCCAACTCGCGACACAGGATCGCGGAAAAACGTTGAACGCGTTCAAGGTGCTGACCCGTCTCGGGGTCGCGACTTTCGGCGAGTTTGGCCATCGCAAAAATCAAGGCATCGCGCGTTTCGAGCTGCAAGATGCGTTCAGCAACCCGCACCCGTTCGATCAATTCCGCCGGGTCAAACGGCTTGCTGAGGAAGTCGTCGGCACCGGCGGCGAGGCCCGCGACTCGCTGCTCCTTCTTCGTCTGGCTGGTCAGTAGGATCACGTAGATATAGCCATCGCCGCTGTGAGATCGGATCGCGCGGCAAAGGGTGATCCCGTCCATTTTGGGCATGTCCCAGTCGCTGATCACGATTCCAATGCTTTCCTTGGTGATCACGCCGAGCGCTTCGCTGCCGTCACCCGCGGTTCGAACCTCGTAGCCGCCTCGACGGAGAATGGCCGAGACCATGCTGACCACGATTTCATCGTCATCGACAACCAGAATGGGTTTCATCGTTGCAGCTCCTTGAGCCAATGTTCGATCCAATCAATGCAGCGAGTCATTTCGGCATGGACCTCTTGGATTGAGGACTGATACGCCGCAGGCGGCGGAGCGTCGCCGACCGCAGCGATCTCCTCGATCTTGATCGCTAGCGTCGCGAGCTCATGGGCAGCCATTGTTGACGCGGCTCCCTTGAGACGGTGAGCCGCTGCCGAAACTTGTTTCGAACTTCCGTTGGTTGCGGTCACGAGTTGTCGGACGTCCTCTGGGCCCCGCCTGGCGAACGCGCGAAGCACGTTCTCCATTAGATCTCGATCGTCTCCGCAGCGATGCCGCAGCTCGTCGAGTTCGATCGGGGGCTTACGGCTAGAGACCCGCTCGAGGGCCGCGACTAGCTCCGCCTGCCGAATCGGCTTGGTAATGTAGTCATCCATCCCTCCAGCGAGGCACCGTTCGCGATCGCCGGCGATCGCTTGGGCCGTGCAGGCGATGATTCGCAAGGGGTTGTTTTCGACGGTCGCGAGTTTGCCCACGCGATGAAGCTCGCGAAGCGCCTGAGTCGTTTGGAACCCATCCATCTCGGGCATTTCACAGTCCATCAACACAAGCTCGATGGGCGATTCCTGGGCCAATTCCATCGCCTCAGCGCCACTCGAAGCGATCAATGGCCGATAGCCGAGCCGGCGAAGCATCTCGGCAGCGATCATCCGATTGACTTCGTTGTCATCGACCACAAGCGTCGCCGGACCAGTGGCACAGGAGGTCGGCGTGACTCTCGACGAAACGACTTCCGCAAGGTTGACAGGGTGTTCCCCCGCCAAGAGCAACTGCTGCAACGTCTCCAAGAGGGCGGAGGCGGGTACCGGCTGAGGAAGCATCACGCTTGGTGGCGCCACCTCGCCGCGCGGCACGCCGATCCACACGATGGGTCCGCGGCAGACCGATGCCAGATCGGTCCAGCGCGGGTCTTGACTGAGCGCCCGCCACTGGGACTCTCGCTCCGCATCGACCAGCGTCAAGGAGAACGAACCCCGATTGGCTCGAGTTTCAGTGATGACCTTTTCGCACTGCTCCATGTCGCTGCAAATCTCAGGGTCCAAGCCCCAGTTCCGTAAGTAGGTCGTGATCGCGCGGGTCTCATTGTGGCGAGGTGCGATCAGGAGCACGGGTAGCCCCTTGAGCCCCGTCGCGACCAATCCTTCTGGCTTTGCCGCGTGCAGCCTCGATGACGTACCATTCTCGGGGCCGACTCCACGTTCGGCCGGAATTTCGAACCAAAATGTGGATCCCTGATTGACGACCGATTCGACACCCAGTTTCCCGCCCATCAGCTCCACCAACTGCTTGCAAATCGCCAGACCCAATCCGCTTCCTCCGAAACGCCGTGTGGTGCTCACGTCGGCCTGGACGAACGCCTCGAAGATCTTCTCGATGCGTTCCTCTGGGATGCCGATTCCTGTATCGCTCACGCTGCACCGCAACCGCCCAGCGGCGGGGCCTTTCTTTGCCGCATCCCCTTTGGCTTCCGCTAACGCCCCTGTGTCGGTCGTCGGTTCGATCCACGACGCGAGCACCGTGATTTCACCCGAAGGAGTGAACTTGATCGCATTTCCGATCAGGTTGACCAGAAGTTGGCGGACCCGACTGCCGTCGATCCGTAGCGATTTGGGCAAGTGAGGATCGATCTCGGCGGCCAGCCTCAATCCCTTGGATCGGGCATGGTGATAGAGCATTTCAACGGCAATTCGGACCACCGATTCGGGTTCGGTTTCGACCAACTCCAAATCGAGCTTTCCAGATTCGACCTTCGAGAGATCGAGAATGTCATTGATCAACGTTAGCAGTGACTGAGCGCTTTGTTTGGCGATTTCAATGAACTGTTTCCGCTGCGCCGGCGGCGTATCGTCGGCGATCAGTTCGAGTGTGTTGATCACGCCACCCAGCGGGGTTCGCATTTCGTGGCTCATTCTCGCTAGAAATTGACTCTTCGCTTCGCTGGCGGCTTCGGCGATGTCACGTTCTCGCTGCAATTGTTCGGCATGGATGCGATCGGTCGCATCGACGACAGTCCCCTCGTAGTAAAGGAGATTCTGGTCTGCGTCGCGGACCGCTCGCGCGCTCTCGCTGACCCAGATGATCTCGCCGTCGGCGCGATAAACCTGCGAGCGGAAGTCGCGGACGATTCGCTCGCTTTCGATCAACTGCGCGAACTCGTCCCGCCGGTGAGGGTCAACGTAGAGCTGCGATCCTACGCTCGACACGCGGTTCCGCAACGCCTCCAAGGACGCGTCCCCGTAGATCTTGAGCAGCGACGGATTCGCGCTTTGGAACTGACCATCGGGGCTGGTTTGAAAGATCCCCTCCACCGCGTTTTCAACGATGTTGCGATATCGCTGCTCGGCTTCGTCTCGGCGGATGATCTCGGCCTCGACCTCGGTCAGCACGCGGTTGTAAGCGTTGGCGATTTGCCCCGCCTCGGTGTACCGATCGACTTGAACGCGGCGCCCAAAACTTCGCGTTCGCCGGTGCTTGTGCATCTCCGTCGCGAGATCGATCAGTGCCGTGCTCGCACCATGTTCGGAGTAATTCAGTCCGACCCATTCCTCGCGCACGGTCGCTCGCATCTGCACGAACCGGCTGATGCCCACGATCACCAACCATCCGATTCCGAATGCCCAAGCCATTGCGGCACCCACGCCGGTCAATTGGACGAGGAACTGTGCCCACCGGTCGCCCGTGGGGAGATCTTCGGGTGCGGCCATGATGGCGACGGCCAACGTTCCCCACGCCCCGGCGAAGGCGTGTGCAGGAATCGCCCCGACCACGTCATCGATCCTCAGCTTTGGCAGCAGATAAACGCCGCCACAACCGATCGCGCCGCCGATCGCACCGATCACGATCGCCGAGAACGGAGTCATCAAGTGACATCCGGCGGTGATCGAAACCAAACCCGCTACGATCCCGACCAAAAGTTGCGCGACGACCGGGCGACCTTCGTGAACCCAAGCGATCGTCAAGGCCACCGCGCCGCCGGCGGCTGCCGCGAGATTCGTGTTGACCAGAATCAGTGGGACCCGCTCGTCCATCGCAAGGGTTGACCCACCGTTGAAGCCGAACCAACCAAACCACAGAATGAACACCCCAACGGTTGCTAGCGCGAGGTCGTGCCCCTGGATCGACCGCTGAGCGAAGCCTCGCGGTCTACGACCCATCGCGCGGCCGTTCTCTCGTGGATATTGACCCAAGCGGGGTCCAAGAACGAGCACTGTCGCCAGGGCAATCCAGCCACCCACGGAGTGCACGACCGTTGAACCCGCAAAGTCGACAAACCCCATGGCTTCGAGCCAACCCGGCTCTCCGCCGGCCCCGGGGCAGGCGCTTCCCCAAGCCCAGTGGCCGAAGATGGGATACAGCAGTCCGCTTGTGAGTGCGGCAACGACCATGTATCCACGGAAGTGCATTCGCTCCGCGGCGGCACCGGAGATGATCGTCGTTGCCGTGCCACAAAACACGAACTGAAAGAGGAAGAAGGCCAGTGCCTCAGGCGACCCGATGCCCCGCAGGAAGAATCCGTCAGTCCCGAACCATCCCGACGCGGTCATTCCGAACATCAAACCGAAGCCGACTGCCCAAAAGAGCAATCCACTGACACACAAGTCGACGAGGTTCTTGATCGCCACATTGATGCTGTTCTTGGACCGTGCCATCCCGCTTTCGAGCAGGCAAAAACCGGCCTGCATGAACATCACGAGCGCCGCCGAGATCATCACCCACATCAAATTGATCGCAGCAATCGATTCCATCAAACCATCCGATCCCAGCGCCGAACATGGAAAACGACGCCCCGTGCGTCGAAGGTCTCGGGGCCGGTCGGCCCATTCGGCAAAGATCGGTCGCGAATCCGCGCCGGCTACGATGCATTTGCAGCCTTTCCGCCCACTTTCACGATCGAGAAAACGGTCGTTACCGGTTTTTCCGGCCTTGCTCCCCCCGATGTCGCTCCGATTACCTATCGATCAACCGAGCGACCAAGAAAACATCCGGCTACGTATCCAGAGCCGAACGCAGAAAGGCATGCGGAAGCAGCTCCGACAGCCGGTACTCGCGCCGCTGGTGATTGGTGACGTCGAAACAGACAACGAACAGGTCACTGCCAAACTCCGCCAAAAATTGGCGGCAGGCGC
>JBGTCJ010000470.1:0-7099 GCA_041748895.1 Pirellulaceae bacterium | reverse complement strand
CGCGCGCGCGGCGATCGTCCCGGTCCTTTGGTCAATCCACTCGATGTATCGGTAACGCTCCGTCCGCATCGCATAGCCCATGTAGTCCCTGCCATCGTGCTTACGCGGGAACTGGCTGAATGCCGCGTCCTTGACCTTCACTGCATCACCGACCAGCAAGGGGACTAGGCTTTGTCCTTCGAGTGCGAAATCCAATCGCTTGCTATGGCGCGGTTTCATTGCCGACGCGGTCGTCAAATGAGACCGATCGAATCGATCCGCCGGCCACCACCATCTGCCCTGAAATCGGATGCATGGCGACTTCCTGAATTCGGTCATCCAGACCATCCAAATCGCCAGCGACCGCGATGGTATCGGGATCGATCACACGAATCCGCCCATCGACGCAGCCGACCATAAATCGGTCTCCGCGTGCGGACCACGCCACCGCTTTGGGGACGGAGGTCAACCGAACGAACCGCACCAGCCGGCCGATTGTCGGTTGCCACAGGCGGACCGTTCGATCGTCACTGATCGTCGCAACCATCACCGGGCCCGAATGGTCGTGGCTGGGTCGAACGGCGATGCCCGTGACCGCCGCGGTGTGATGATCAAGCGTCCGCAGATGGACGCCCTCGTCGGTCCACACACGCAGCGTTTGATCCACTCCGGCCGACACCACGGTGCCGCCATCGGGCAGGTAGCGAACGGCCAGGACGGCGCGGGAATGGCCGTCGTAGCGCACCAAACGTGCCGCCGTCGAAGCGTCCAAAATGTGACACGTCCCATCGCCGCTGGCGGTCGCGCATCGAAGCCCATCGGGCGACCAGTCGCCACGATACACCACGTCATCATGGCTCGTAACTTGCGCCAAACGTCCGCCGTCAGGCCAAGCGACAATCTCTACGCCGCCGTGTCGCGCCGGATCGCCACCGCTAACCAACAACCTTCGACCATCGGGCGAGAAGCACAGGTCGTGGATGTGGACCAGGTCCGTCGCGAGATCACGCAGTTCCTGAAATTGCGGCCACGATCGCACCGTGATCCCGTGCTGCGATCCGGTCAGCACGTTTCGACCGTCGGGTGACACGGCCAACGCGGTAACCGCAAAGGGAACCCGCTGCGACCGCGGAGCCGGCTGAGCCGCCCGATCGTCGGTTGGCAACGCATCCCCGGCGAGGGCACTCGGCCCATCCAACATCACGACGACGAGAATCATCCAGCCGATGCGAACTAAGCGATCAAACGAGTTCACGAATCACCTTGCCGCCTTGATTCACACTCACCGGACGTCCGTCGGAAGTGAGCAGTTCGCGGTCGGGATGGATGCCGAGCAGCGTGTAAATGGTCCGCGCCAAGTCGGAGGGCGTCACCGGTCGGTCACGTGGACTCTCGCCGACACGATCGCTTGCGCCGATCACCTGCCCGCCCGGGATTCCGGCACCGGCCATCACGACGCTGAATACGCGTGGCCAGTGATCCCTTCCCCCACCGGTGTTGATCTTGGGCGTTCGTCCAAATTCGCCCATCGCGACCACCAAGGTCTCTTCCAACATCCCTCGCTGATCAAGATCCTCAATCAACGCAGAGAAACCCTGGTCGAAGGTCGGCACCAATCCCACACCGACCTTGGCGCCGGCAAACCCATCACGAAGCTGCAGCACCAGACCGGTGTGGGTGTCCCAACCGACGTTGAGCACCGAAACGAAGGGGACACCCCGCTCGACCAAACGACGGGCGAGCAAACAGCTCTGTCCGAACATTTTTGGCCCGTACCGCGCACGAATCGATGCGGGCTCGGCCGACAGGTCGAAGGCGGCCTTCGCCTGGGCCGAAGTAACCATCCGGAATGCTTGCTCGAAAGCGGGGTCCGCCGCGGGCGCCCGCGCCTCGATCGCCGATTGCATGGCATCAAATTCCGCCAAGTACTCGCGACGCCGACGAATTCGCGATTCGTCGACCCCTGGAAAAAAGTCGAGATCGCGAACCTGAAAGTCGGCCTTCGACGGGTCACCGCCGGTCACAAAAGGATCGTGCTCGCTACCCAGGAACCCGGCCCCGAATGCCCGAGATTCGGGAATCGCGATGTGCGATGGTAGCTGGGTCGCAGGCGGGCCCAAATGCGAGACGACTGACCCGTAGCTCGGGTACTGCAGCACAGGCGAAGATTGGTAACCGGTCATCAAGTAGTGGTTCGCCAATCCGTGCTCACCGAGCGGCGACGTCATCGAACGGACAATCGCGAGTTTGTCGACGATCGACGCCGTACGCGGCAACAGCTCACTAATCTCGATGCCGCTGATCGGCGTCCGCATCGGTCGAAATGGTCCACGAACTTCGGCCGGCGCCTCCGGTTTGGGGTCAAATGTTTCGAGGTGACTCGGTCCGCCGTCGAGCCACAGCAGGATGCAGGCTTTCGCCTTCGCGGCAGCAAGAGTTCCCGCGGCCGCGGCGCGGCCGCGCCACGCATCGATCAAACTCAGTCCGCCGAGCCCATACCCGACGGTCGCCAGGCTGCCGACTTTCACGCAGTCGCGACGTGACAGGCGACGGACATCGCTGCGGAGTGACAGAGCGGACATGTGAGGCGATCCCTGAGGCGAGAAATTGGGCTAGTGGTTTTCCTTGAACGGACGGCTGTTGAGCAAACTCCAAACAAAGTCCTCAAGCCGCTGTCTCCTGTCATCGCTTTCCGAGGGGGCCAAGAGACCAAGCCATCGCTGCAACTGCGATGATGTTGGCGAGTGCCCGAGAGCCTGCCGGTAATGATGCTCGACAATCTCGGCGTCGGTCTTTCCCGCCGCGATCAGCCGACTCAGCTGACTCGACTCATCGCCCAATTTGCGATTGATCAGATCGCCATTGAGCAGATGGAGTTGTGCCGGAAGGGCTCCTCCGTTGGCAGCCCCTTCGTCACAAACCGCCACCCGAGAGCAACGTCCGAGCAGATCGAGTGATCGCGAGGGGGTCAATGGATCGATGATCGAAACGGACCGTGTCCCTCGGGGATGACCTGGGTAGAGGTCGGGCACCCCCGTCACGTCGGAGATCGCGTCGGCGAGCACTTCCGGCGGCAATGGACGGCGAAAGGCGCGTGAATAGAAGCGATCGTCGCCCGCGTTTCCCTCAAGCACAGTGCCACTTCGCGCGTACGTGTGACTCAGCGCGATCCTAGCGAGCGTGTGACGAAGGCTATAGCCATTCTGGACGAAATCATCAGCCAACTGCTCGAGCAGTTCCGGATGCGTCGCCGGGTTGGTTTCTCGCAAGTCATCGGTCGGTTCGACCAACCCACGTCCAAACATCGCGCGCCACAGGCGGTTGACGGTAACCCTCGCGAACAAACGATTCTCGCTCGCCGTCAGCCACTTCGATAACTCGGCCCGGGCGTCACCGTCGTCGCCCAAATCTCGAACCCCGGGGATGCGGGCGACCGCGGGTTCGCCCGTCCGCGGATTTGTCACCGCGCCCCGCGTCCCATACTCCACGATGCGACCACGCTCGAGCTTCGCAAACACCGCCGCCAACCCGTGGTAGTCGTCCTGGGTCCATCGATCGAGCGGGTGGTTGTGGCAATTGGCACAACCAAGCCGGGCGCCGAGAAAGAAACGTCCGACGAGTTCGGCGTGCCCGCGCGAGTCGGCAACCATCCGCCCAAAATTCGCCGGCCCCACGACGTGGGAGTCACCGGTCGCGGTCAACAATTGCTCCGCAACCCTGTCGAGGCCCACGTCGAGGGCGATCTGACTCCGCAGCCATCGACCATAAACTACCGCGGCCTCCGGCTCATTGGTCAACGAGTGCAACCGCAGCCACCTCGCCATTTGAAGCGTCCAGTAGTCAACAAACGCGGGGCTCGACACCAGCGACTCGACCATCGAAGCTCGTTTATCTGTCGATCCGTCACTGGCAAACGTGTCAGCCACGCTCGCTAGCGGCAATCGCCCGGTCAGGTCGAGCGTCACACGGCGGAGCCAAACCGAATCGGAGGCTGGAGGCGATGCCGGCAGACGAAGCTCGGTAAGGGTCCTCAGGATCGCGTCGTCGATGAAGTCGGCTCTCGGCTCGAGCGAAAAATCGAAATCCGAATCGGAGAAGGGGACGATCCACTCGACCGGCACGACGCGGTCGAGAAAGCGAGCCGTCACCACGTGTTGTCCACGGCGGTGAACCCTCGCGACCGAACGCTCATCGATCGTGACGGCGGCGGAGTCCAGTGGCGTCCAGACGGTCCATCTCGTCACGTCCGCAACGACCCCATCGTCGAACTCGGCCTCGGCCCGCAGCGGTACGGGTTCGGTGAGGTCGTCGCTGCGGTGTCGTCTCGGTGTGATCTCAAACCGGACCAACTTTCGGGAAGCACCGCGGGGTGCACCCGAGCGGATCCAGTCGAGAAGCCTCTGAAATCCCGGCCCATCCTGGTCGAGCACCACGTCGCCGCCATGATCCAAATCGCCGCTCGGTTTGGCCAGAATGAGACTCCTCTCGGGCCGCGCGAAGTCGACGCGTCGTCCCTCAAAGTGGTGCACGATCGCCTCGTGGTCAGCAGCGGGATCGGCGCCCAGCAGAGAGAGATTGAAGTCACCTCGCCCGGCGGCCGCCCCATGGCAGGCCCCCGCATTGCAACCCGACCGGGTCAGTACGGGCAGGATCTCGGTATCGAAGTCGGCCGTTTGTTGAGGTCCCGTCCGTCCCGCTCGCGTGCCTTCGACGCTCACTGGCCGCGATGCGGCGCGGTCGGCCAGGGCATCCGGATGAGGTATTGCCGCGAGAACGACCACACCGATCCACGACGCGAGGTTCACCGCCGGTCTCCCGCCGCCGCAGGGCGAGCCGGACCACGGCCCATCGTGGGCATCCCTTCGAGATCCTTCACTGCGGGGGCGGCGACGCCTGTGACACCCGCGATGCTTTCAAGCACTTTGGGTAAATCGACTTCCAAACTCGGTTGGATCAACGCGAAATTGGCAACGACGCGTCCCTCGTTGCCAACCAAAATCGTCAACATCACGTTGCGATTGAGACCGTAGCTACCCGGCCCCTCAAGACCATCTAATGAAAGACCGATGGGTGCGGCGGGGGCCAAGGCATGGCGGATCCGCTTGAGAACATTCTCACCCTCCGTCGGGTCATCATGCAGTAGCACCACTCCCGTAGCGAGCGGATCACTCACGCGGCTGGCGGTGTAGCTCGAAAGCACCCGCGTCATGCTGATCGACTGGCGGTTTACATCGTGAACAAAAATCAGCACGATCGGCCGGCCATCCGCTTGGGTCACAAAATCGAGCTCTTTGCCGGCATCGTCGTCGAAGACACCGCGAACGCCAAAGGGTGGCAACTTCTCGCCCACCTGCGGACCCGAATAGACCCGCTCGTCTGCGATCAAGCGGCCCGCTGAGAAGGGCGACCCAGGGTGCCCCGTCGTTTCGAGGATACCCAGCGAGGCAACAAGGGCGATCACGACACTGGTCACGAAGACAAAGGTTGAACACCGCATCGAACATCCACCTTAGGTTCACGCGGCCCCCTAGCTCAGGCGACCCAGACCCTCATTCTCACCTGCCCAACTAGACAAGGGAAGAGCGATGCGGGCTGTATGCTACGCAAACCGGCAATCGATCAACCGAGTCGGAGCGGACCGAAGGTTAGTCCCACCACCACTGTCCGTCGACGAGCCCCGTGGGGCTGGCGGCCTGCATGGTCGAAACCGCGGTCCCATCGGCATCCTGGACCACCCGATCGCTGCGAAGCGCCTGACGGGGTTGCAGGTTGATTCCGCCGCCCAGCGGTGTCATCAGCGTGTTGCCGCGCCAGACCGCATTGACGGCCGTTTCAACCTGTTGCGGCGCGGTGTGCGTCTCCACGGGAAAGACTCGCTCGTTGCCGAAAACTTCCATCGCCCAATTGGCCTGCCCGTAGAAATCCTGCTGCTGGATGTAAGCTGCCGCAATCGCAGCATCGATCAGATTTCGTAGTTCCGCGTAGACGGCGACGCGATCAGCGATCAAACCATACTTCTTGGTGAACTCCTGGCAAAACGCTTGGCTGGCCAGATTCTTTCGGCCCGAGGCGACCCGTTGTCCGGCGGCCCCGACCCGTTCATTCTCGCCCACCAACTGGACACCACGATCGTTGAGCTTCATCGCCAACCCATCTTCGCTGACCTGGACCCCTTCGTAGTTGGGCACAAAAAACCATCGCTCCATCGCGTTCGAAGCGACCTGAGTCGGGCTCGCGCGATCGACGTAGCTGGCCAGCGGAACCGGAAGCCGCTCCAAGCCGATCCCGATCAATTTCATCCGATAATCGGCTTCGACCAAGACGCGAGCAAAGTTTGTCGATGTCGGAATTCCCTTGATCGAAACGGTTTGCAAACCGAGGTTGTCCTTAAGACCCAAAGCCAAACGGCGAGCGTCGTTGGGCCGAACGTTCCCCCGCACCGACGTGAGGAACTTTTGCATTCGCTGCAGGCCCTCGGGCGTCGGATCGATCGAAACGCTGATCACCGAGGCCGCCTTGCCATCGGGCGAAAACGCCCTCAAGGCGGTGACCATGTCCTCGAGTGCGACGATCGGCTTGCCGCTTTGCAAGCCCAGCATCCGGCCGGTGGGATCGGAGAAAACGCCCTCGGCGGGGCCGGCGACCACGATGTCTTGTGTTTCTGGGTAGAAGAAGATGTACTGGATCCCGGTCAGCCCGGCCATCGAAAGCATTTCCTGCGAAGCCTGTCCGTCGACTTCGATCGCCTGCCGCACCGCCTGTTCGAGCCGATTGAGCGAGATTTTGCGAAGCTTCGAGGGCTCCATCGCCTCGGTTCCCGGCTGCTGGCGGGCCGCGGCCATTCGTTCCTGCGCGACTCGTGGGTCAATCTGCTTAACCCGCAGCACGCCTGTCGCATCGACCTCGACACCAGCGATCGGTTGGCCGATGGTCACGTCTTGTCCGAACGAGACTGACGCGCAGGCCACCGTGGTAAGGATCACGAGGCCGATCGAAAGCAGGCGGTACAAATTCATTGCTGGGTTCTCAAGAAAACCGTTCACGTCGCGGACGAGGGGAGAGCGAGCGCATGGCTCGCCAGGCCTATTGAGGATAGTTACGAGCGAGCGAAACTTCAACA
>JBGTCJ010000469.1:0-15631 GCA_041748895.1 Pirellulaceae bacterium | reverse complement strand
CTTCGGCCGCGCTCGCCGTCGCAGCAGCGCGCTGGAGCGGGCCATCAACTCTCGGATGCTAAATGGCTTTGTCATGTAGTCGTCCGCACCCACATTCAGGCCACGGATAACATCTTCCTCCTGGCCCTTTGCCGTCAGCATGATGATGGGCATGTCCAGGCTGCGTTGACGCAGCTGCTGACACACTTCAAACCCGTTCACCTTAGGCAGCATGATATCCAATAAAACAAGGTCAGGGGCGAAGTCCAGAGCCGCCTGCATTCCCGACAGGCCGTCGCTGGCCGTGCGGACGTGATACCCGTTGGACGCATAGTTGTCCGTTAGACCACGGAGCAGTGCGGCGTCGTCTTCGATGATGAGTACCGAACGGTTCGTCACAGTGACGCCTCTTGCAAACGAGTATCCGCCAGCGGCAGCGAGACCCTAAACGTGCTTCCCCGACCGGGCCGACTCTCGACGGTCAACCGGCCTCCGTGCGCCCGCACCAGCGACCGGGCAATGGCGAGACCAAGGCCGCAGCCTTCGGCCGCACGGGCCAGCGTCCGGTCGGCTTGGTAAAATTGATCAAATACGCGTCTCGCTGATCGAGCGTCGAGGCCGATGCCATTGTCTTGTACCGTTAAATGCACCTCGCTCTCAGCCGCTACGGCGCGCACCCGGATCTGCTTATCCTCTCCCGTGTACTTCATCGCATTGTCCAACAAGTTGATCAGGACGGTGACCAGCGAATCGGGGTCGGCCCACAGCCGCGGCAATGTGGGAGCGATCTCGACGCTTATGCAGCCACGGGCAGGAATCGACCGTTCACGAACCGCGGAAACGGCTCGTTCCACGATCGTTGCCGGATCGACCGCCTCGCGGTGAAGACCGCACCTTACGAACGTTTTACGGCGCGAGGGAACTGCGATTTTTTTGCACAGTAGCCGTCCGGTGACCTGGAGCCCCACGAGCAACTCTGCCCTGCGTCTGACGCTGACTTCAGGATGAAGGGGTGCTACCAGATTGACTGTTCGCTGGTAATCGAGGGGATGTCGAGCCCAACATCGGGATCGGACAACCCTGCGACTGGGTCAGGGGAGGAAGAAGCCGAATGACATTTGCAGCCTGTGAGCCGTTCCCTGGGCACCGCTGACGTCCTCGCGAGTGCCATAAAGGTATTCAACTCCGACGAAGACACGATCGTAGGGGTTCGCAATAAGATTGGCGGCGAGATACGTCGTACCGCGCAAATTTTCCAAGTCTTGTCCGGCAAGATCTTCGAGCGAAAGCTTGCTGAAGGTGAAGTTTGACGTTAGGGCGTCGGTCCACTGATGGTGTACGCCAACCATCCAGCCGAACATCGGAAGAACCGCGGCGGTGGCTGGCCCCGTGGAGACGACGTCGGGGGAGCCGCGATAACTGCCGATCCCTTCGCCGAAGGTGATCTGGTAGCAGCCTTTCGTGCGTTCGAATAAGAAGGCGGAGCCGGTGAAGTTGAAGCCCCATGCCAATTCTTTGATGATCGGCCTGTCCGTCGGCTGGAACCCCAGTTCTCTGAGCACGAACGCTCCTTGAAACTCCCCCCAGTCACGTTCCAAGCGAAGCCGCGAGATGAAGTCTGGCGATTCCGTTAGGGCGTTGCCGGTCACCAGGAGAGGCCTCTGAATAATGATTTGCGGGTCCTCAATGGCGACGGCCACGGACAGTCCCTCGGCGAGGATCGGCTGATCCCAGCGTACCAGGCCCTGACGCCGGTTGACGTTTGACACCGCCCCCTCGAAGTCGAGCGTTTGCGGTACGGCAGACGGGGCGGTGAATGTGGTCCAGGTCTGGCCCGCTGTGAACTGCCCCAGCTTTCCGAAAGCATGGCGGAGTCGGAAGTTGCTGGTGCCATCGGGATCGCCGCCAAAGAAGTCGCCTTCGATAAACGCTCGGGCGATTCTCTCATTGACTCGCCAGCGTGTGTCGAAGCTCAGACGCGATTGGCGCGCGTGGAACCGTGTGTTTTCTCGGTCGGGAGCCGATGTAGGAATGCTTGTCGTCACAAACGAGTCAGTCGAGTCAATGGCGTTGAAGTCATGAATCAGGTCGGCCTTGACGTAGCCCCCGATTTTCATCGCCACGTCAGGACCGACGACAATCAGCCCTCCGGAAAAATCGGGAGCGTCGGTGAAGTTATTGGCCAGGCGAGCCATCAACGGCTGGTCGACTTGAAACGATGACGCGACCGCAGCGGTCGCTGCGTTATCCATCGAAGAGAATGAAGGCTGGCTGCCTCCGCCCACGTCGCTGTCACCGAAGTATTCTTGGCCGCTGCCGAGAATCAGTGGAGATTGGCCAGGGGCGAACACTTCGTTCGGCGTCGCGACTTGTGCGCACGCCTCACGCGACAGCAGGAAGATCATTACCGCTATCGCAACCTGAATCGCCTGAATTGCTGAAAGGCATTTCATGTGAGTCATCCAGGGCGAGCGAGCCTTCCATGATGAGCCCGATGCGGCTGGTTTACTCCCAAAAATGCGGTGACGACGTCAGATTGTGCGTGGCACGCGAAGCTATGAAGCACCGGCCGTCCACAGAAACGTTTCCCCAGGCTATTTCATCGGTCAACCAGCCAATCGAGTTTAAGGGAAACGTCAATTGTGCCGATTTGGGGGTTTGGAGCAGGTTTCCTTGGGGGCCGGCGTCGCACGATTGCCCTGACTGCTGCATCGACGCGGTGGGGGCGGTTGTAACAAGGTCGTCCTGATCCCCTGATCTGCGGGGTCAGAGAGGGTTTCAGCAGGGAGTGGCACTTCCAACCAACAGGGTGTGTAAGCTCACGGTTGCGGCAATTCAAATCCGCTGCGGCGAGGTCGGTCGACCATCGTGTTAGCAAAGTCGTCATCCACAAATTTTTCATCGATTGGATTCCACCTTAACGGCCGATCGATCTCTCGAACCAAATTGGCCAGATGGCAAACCGTGGCGCTCCGGTGGCCCACTTCAACGGGCGCGTTGGGCGTTCCGCGTGACTGGATACAATCAAGCCAATTCTGCAAATGTGGGCGGGCAACATGTCCACTCCCTTCCCACTCCTCAGCGTTTCCTGAAACGAGACGATCAGCCATCAATTCGACTGGGTCGGCCGCGAATGAATTGCGATTGATTGTTACAGTTCCACGCTCACCGTAGAACGTCGCGGCCGTAACGCCCGGCACGAAGTTCAGCATCGTGCCGTTGGCGTACTCCATCGATACAGGTCGAAAGCGAGGCTCGTCGATAAACGAACCCAAGGGGGGTGGCGTCTTCATCGACCATCTGGTCTTAAAATCGCGGAGAAGTGCGGTTTCGCTCGTATCGAGCGTCCGATCACTTGCGCTTGTCTCGTTCAAAGGCGTGATTCTGACTGGCCCGGTCCTATCCATGCCCAAGGCGTACTGGACCATATCCACATGGTGTGCTCCCCAATTCGTCATCATATGGCCGGAATAGTCGCGGAATAGGTCCCAGCCTCTCCACAATAGATCTCCAACCTTGAACTCATCTTTGATCCAAAGTTTTCGGTTGTACGGACGCGGGGGCGTCGGCCCAATGAACAGTTCCCACTCGAGGCCGTTGGGAATCATTTCTGCGGGAAAGCTGGCACCAGATAGCGGGCCGGGATAATTGGGACAGTCGACGCGAGTGACGTTGCCGAGTCCACCGCCGCGAATAAATTCGCAGGCGAAGCGGTTGATTTCCATGGTTCGCTGCTGGCTTCCGACTTGCAGAACTCGGCCCGAACTCCTCACCATGTCGGCGAGCATTCGTCCCTCGCGAATCGTGACGGAGATTGGTTTCTCGAGATAGACGTCGAGCCCAGCTTGCAGGGCTAGCATCGCCGCCTGTGCATGATGGTGATCGGGAGTTGCGATGATGACTGCGTCGAGCTTTTCCGAATCCAGCAATTGCCGATAATCTTGATAGGTCTTGCAATGAGCGGCCCCGCTGTCGCGAAAGCTCGCCAACACTTGCGCGAATTCCTTCTTCGGCTCCAACGTGTCGGCCATCCTCGACGTGGCGCAGTCGCAGATTGCAGTGACCCGTGCTGTTTCTGGGAGGTTGCCGATCAGATATTTGCCGCGAACACCCGTTCCAATGACGCCGACGTGGATACGACTGGACGGGCTCTCGCCTCGTAGGAGGGATGACCAGCCCAAGGCCGACATCGCAGTCGTCGTCTGAAGAAACGTCCGTCGAGAAACTCCGCTCATAGTTTCAATTCCTCGCGCGCATACTCGAGACTCGCTACCACATTCTGATCCTCGAGTTCCACCTGTTTCTCCGGCGGCATCGTGCTGACGTGTTGCAAGTTCTCGGCTCGGTGCTCACCGACGAACGTCATCGTCCGCGCAAGATCGATTGCCGGCACGGTCGGCATGGTTGAATAGAAGGCGGTGGTTAGGCATGGAACATTGAGCGGATCGCGGGTAATGAGTTCGAGCGCAAACCGTATCTTCGGCTTCGCTTTCCTGATGATACTTACCATACGCTTTAAGTCGAAACTGCCCTGACCCAGCGGGATATCGCCAAGCAGGAAGCCGTCTTCGTACTCTCGCAATGCCTGGTCTTTGAGATGCGCCGTGAATGCGTACGGGGCCAAGGCTTCAACCGCTTCGTAGACGCCATCTAGCAGTGCGAAACTATTTCCGGTATCGACGCAGGCACCAATGAACTCGCTGTCAATGTGCTTGAAGAGAGCAATTCGTTCGTCAATCCGTTGGTCCTTGTGGTTTTCGACGGCGAATGGAACTCGATGCTTTTCGACCACGGGCGACGAAATTTCAAGCATCTTTTGGCCGCGCCTTTCAAACTCACGGAACTCTTCTAGCGTGTTGAACTGCTCATATCGCCTCCCCGGAATGATGGTCGTTCGTGCTGCCTGAACGCCAACATCGCGAGCTGTTCTGATTTGCGAGTCAAACCGCGATAGGTCACTGCGATCGGCGGGTGGTTTGATGATTCCGTCAATGAACAGTTCGTGCCTCTCCGCAAAATCACGCAGCTCTCCGATCTCCTTAGCGTTCATGACTCCGAGGTCCGCCTGCATCCCCCCCGCACCAAGGGAAAAGCAGTACTTCAAAAACGTCAGCGGCATGAACAATTCAAATTCAGGTGTTTGCCTGGCCATCCACTTCCGGCGAAGATTGCAATCGTAGATGACCAGTCCCATTCCTGTTCGTTTGACGGAGTCCGTCGCGATGCTGTTCTCCCCCGTCGGCAAGCCGGCACAGCCAGCAACCGCTGCCATTTGATGCAACGCCATGCGACGACTGACTGACGGGGGACGCTTCATGACTTGTATCCAATTGCATTCGACTAGGAATGCATTCCAAGGCGTGCGAGCTGGCTGGTAGTCATGTTACTCGATGCTCGACGGGCAAAAAATATCGCGGCGCCTTGAATCCCTTTCGATCCACCGCACTGTTGCGGTCGCGCCGACGTTGACCGGTCGCATCGATGGCGAGGCAATGGTCATCCGTTGACGTTTGTGATCGCGGCCGGACAAGCTCACGAAACGACGGCGAATGGGAAGAGGTTAACCGGAGCCACTTTGGGCCGTGGTTGAATTTTTGCTCGGAGGCGACGCCTGTTCGCTGGTGCGCGGTTGAAGCCGTGGCGTCCTGCTCAAGGCCCGTCCCACTCGCGCCCATCCCCTGTCACCTGATATCTGCCGAGTCAAATGAAGCTCCTGCAAGAACTCTCCGTCCTTCAAGACCGCCGTTCGCAATGTCGCAGGGATTGCACGCGGGCCGTCTGCCATCAACGAGCGGATCGATTCACGTGTCTGGTCGTCCAGCGGCACCGATGCGTCGCCGGCTTTCAATACGCGACTGTGCAGCAAGTGGCAAATCGGATCTTCGATCACTCTTTCAAAGGGGTCGAAACCTGCGGGTGATCCAGTAGCGGCCAGGGCCGGCGGGCCGTGCCGTCGATGCAAGACCTCGTGGTACGCCTTGTGAATATCTGTCGGTATGATCTCCTGCGGAATCAGCAGCAGCCCCCAACGCCGCAGCAGCCTGCCCAAAGACGGGCTTCCCATTGCCACGGCCACCGGGATGGAAAGCACCCAACCGGCCAGCAGCGGTGAAAACCAGAGCAAAAACTCGGGTGCAATCAGGGCGAGGGCTGCCGTGGCCGCAATCCCACACAAGGTCATTGTGCCGAATTGTCGGATCGCGTCCGACCAGTTTACGCCCGAATCATCACGTTGCTGCGCCGACCAACGCACACTGCCACCCATCAAGATCTTGGTTACAAACCGACTGTGGTAGATGGCCATGATGGGCGACAGCAGAATGGACGCGAACGTTTCCAGAACCACGCTCAGCAGCAGACCGGCATGGCCGCCAAATGAAGACGCACGGCCACGCGAGACACACACTGCCCAGGCGTAGATCTTGGGGACCATCAACATCGCCATCGATGCGACAAACAGAAGCAATGCGTTGGAATGCGACCATCCGAGCCAACCCGCGATCTCGGTCGCGGTGGCACCGTCGACGGTCCAGCCGTCGATGGACCAGCCGACGATGCACAGGACCATGAACAAGATCCACAGCGGTGAGGCGGCATAAGAAAGCACACCGCTGACAAAATGCAGTCGACTGCAGGGATGAAAACCCTCGCGGACGATCAAGCTGGAATGCTGCAGATTTCCTTGGCACCAGCGTTGGTCGCGGATGACAAAGTCGGTGATGGTTGTTGGACATTCCTCAAAACTGTCCGTCAAGTCCGTTGCCAATCGAACCTTCCATCCGTGACGTACCATCAAAGCCGCTTCAACAAAGTCATGGCTCAATATGTGTCCGCCCAATGGAGCTTCCCCGGGAAGCAGCGGCAGATCACAACATTCACGAAAGGCGTCGACGCGCAAAATCGCATTGTGCCCCCAATAGTTTCCTTGATCGCCGGCCCAAACCTGAAAACCGGTTGCGAAAACTGGCCCGTACAATTGTGCCGCAAACTGTTGCAACCGGGCAAACAGCGATTCACGACCGACCGGCAGCGGCGGCGCCTGCAAAATGCCCAACCGGTCGTCGGCTTGCATCCGCCGAAGCATTTCCACCATGGTGTGTCCGGCGACCAAACTGTCTGCGTCCAAGACGATCATGAACGCATAGCCAGAGCCCCAGCGTTCGCAAAAATCGGCGATATTCCCCGCCTTGCGGCCGACGTTGTCGGATCGATGCCGGTAGTAGACCGCGCACCGCGATTCGACCGATTCCATCAAACGCGACCAGGCAATTTCTTCTTCCAGCCACACATTCGCATCGGTTGTGTCACTGAGCACAAAGATATCAAAAGCCGCCGCCTGCCCCGTGGCGTTCAGCGATTCAAGCATGGCCTCCACACGGGCAAACACTTGACGCGGATTCTCGTTGTAGACCGGTATCAGTATGGCGCAGCGAGCCAAGGGTCGCTCATCGGTTGCGGGAATAGCAACGCCCGCACGGCTAGGCCTCAGACACACAATCAAGCCAGCCGTCGCAGTGACGAACGAGAATACGATCCATCCGAATAGCAGTCCGAACAGGGGCAGGGTAAGCAGCTCCACCCAATTGACGCCAGCCACCGAAATCACTTGCCAGTACAGGGCCAGCCCCATCACGGTGAGCGTCGCCGTCGCCACAAAAATGGAAAACCGGCCCGTTTTGGTAGACCCACTCTGATTGGGAACTTGAATCGCCGGCTGGCGTGACGGATCAGTTTGCATTTGAAATCGGCCGACGTCCGACGACTCGGCAAAGTGTTTCAGCGGTCCCTCGCAAACTGACCCACGAGCGCGCCACCTTGGTCGTCCACCACTGGCGACGCAGCGGACCGATTAATGCAGGCGTCTCGGTATGACGCATCGGCTGTCGTTGGGCGTTGGGCACGACTCGGCAAACGCGTCGACAAAGCTGATCCTGTACCCCTAGTGACTGAACCCGTTCGCGCTTCAGAAGCGACGGATCCGAGATCAAGTCATCGAACGTGGAAATGTAATGCTGCGTCGGCGACACGCAGTCCACGATCAGATCGTCGTGCAGCTTTCCGACCCAATCGGCGGCAAGTCGCAACGACGCCAGCCGTAAATCGACGCCGTTCTGGCTGTGCGAATCTTGCCCCGATGCATGCTGTGCATGATCGACCAACGTGCGGCATCGATTCTGGATGACGTCGGGATGGCAGATACCGTGGGCGCGGAGGTAGTCGGCGACATCGCAAAGTGCCGCGTCAACATGGCTGGCGACGGGCGCACCGTTCCCGCGTCTGTCGTCACCCTCAGGCTCCCAACGGCAGTCATCACCGCCGGTGACCAAAGTCAACTCCGGCCCTGGGAACTTCACTGTTGTGTAGGAAAAAATTGATTGGGTCGTCATGTGAGTTATCGTCTGTTTCGTGGCAGTGAGAAAAGCGAAGAGATTGGGGTTCACCCGGCTCCCCATCAGCATCAAACGGTGTGCCAGAACTGAGTCTCGCGCCCGCGCGAATTGAGCGGGCCGATAGCACCAACCAAACCACGGTCGTCTCGAAGCACACGATGCCAGCTCTTAATGCTGGCTCTAAGGGTGACGACACGACCGTTGATGGTATTTCGACCCAATCCGAAAACGGCGATATTGATCGACCCAGCGCGGTGGAAATGAGCGCGGCGAAGAATGGCGACTTGGTGGATGATCTGCCGGCTTCTCGGATGCCTGCCGATTGGTCAGGCTGCCGCGGAGTTGACAAAAAACCGAGCAGTGCCGGTGTCTGTAGCGCCCGCGGAAAGTCACCCCGTTCCGGTCAGCCGCCTAGTTTGCTCCTCCACCCTATCCCGCTGATTTGCGATTCCCGCCAGGGACTTCCTACCCATTGCGATGCGAACACTTGCCCGATGCACTCCGTCAAAGACTTGCATTGCGGGAAAATCGAAACCCGTACAACGCGCCCCGCAGACTGTGAGTTCAGCGGAATCTCGTTCTTCCCAGCTATCGGCAGGGCGGTGATCAGTGGCCGTTAGGGTTTTGGCAACATGGTTCTGGCAACGCGCTGGACGCCGCCACCGGTTGGATCAGCCCCGATGTGATCGGTGTCGAACCGGGATTTCGCTTCCAGATGGCCTCTAATTTGCGGAACACGCAATCTGCAGCGCACGGCCTCCAATTTGCAATCCAATTTGCAATTCGGATTCGACTGGGATGCATTCGATGGGATGTGTTCGTGCTTCACGACGCGGCCCGGCGAGGTTTACGGTTGGCGGGATTGCATTCATCCCGCTTACGACACGCCGGATGGACCGGTTTATTTCAAAGTTCCCTGTCCGGCGGAGTCCTTCAACATGCTCTACATCGATTCTCTTGTTCGTGTCCTGCGGGTCGGTTCGTCGGAGCGGGCCATCACCGGTTCCAGCCGAGAGCGATTGGCGGCACCTTCGGCCGCGGTAATCTATCTCGAATTGCTTTTGGGTTGTCTTCTCTGGGCCGGCGTAATCTGCGCGGATACCCCGCCGGCTGTTAACGACACCGTCCCACGCACTCGCGTGGACTATGTGACGGTTCAGTCTTATGAAGATCTGAAGAAATTGGCGCAGCAAGTCTCTCTCGAACTCTATGTCGAACAGCCCGAGTTGCCCGATCCGCTGCGTGATTGGCAATACGACGACTACATCAACGTCCGGTATCGCCCGCAGCGGGCAACGTGGTGGAATCAGGGGTTACCGTTTTGGTTAGAAACCTTCCACCGGGGATTCGTGCAAACGGACCGCGTCGAGTTATTCACTCTGAATCCTATGGCCCGCCCCCGATCACTTGCATTCGCACCGGGGCCAAGTAGCGGTTCGTCCGATGGGACCTCTGATCGCCGAAACGTCACCCAGCGGATAGCGTTCAGCAAAGACGATTTTGAATACCAGCCACCTTTACGCGCGACAGACATTCCCAGTGCGGGTCACGCTGGTGTACGCATTGTGGGAACCTTTCCCGGAAGGCCCGACGGCCAAGAGATGCTGACATTCGTCGGTTCAAGTTACTTTCGGGCACGAAGCGGCGACACGCTCTACGGCTCTTCGGCGCGCGGCTTAGCGATCGACATCGGTATGAATCGCGACGAAGAATTCCCAGACTTTCGAGCTTTCTGGATCGAGCGGCCTGAACCCCAGTCACGATCGTTAACTGTCCTGGCGCACTTGGACAGTCCGAGCGTATCGGGCGCCTATCGCTTCCGCTTCACGCCCGGCGAGGCAAGATCGGTGACCGACGTGGAAGCGACGCTGTACTTTCGCAGGGTCCCCGACAAAACCGCCTGGGCTCCTCTGACCAGCATGTGGATGTGGGGTGACGGTTTGGCTGGTCCACCCGAAGATCTGCGACCGGGCGTCCACGACGCCGATGGGTTGTTGATTCACGTGTCCAAAGACGACTGGCGGTGGCGTGCGTTTGCCCGACAAGCCTACCCTTCCGTGACTTCGACTAGCTTGGCCCAACTTCAAGGATTCGGCGTGATTCAACGTCACCGTGCCTTCTTTCACTACGATGACCACAATGCCCGATATCACGAACGACCGAGCGTATGGGTCACACCCGACGAACCTTGGCGAAACGGCCGCGTTGAACTGTTGGAACTGCCCGGTGCCCACGAAGGGATTGACAACATCGCCGCCTATTGGGTCCCCGACGAGCCGCCGCGGCCGGGAGAACCGCTGGAGCTTGAGTATTCGGTAAGCCTTTTTGCCGGTGAACCGCCTCACCACGTTCGATTGGCCAGAGCGACCGATTTGCAAGTGGAGCGATCCGAGTCCTCCATCCGCCTGACTATTCGTTTTTCCGGAGCTGCTCTGCGAACTTTGACCACCGACGACCCACCGACGATCGCCGGCGATATTCTGCACGGTCGGTTTCAAAGTCAACGCGCGCGGCGTACCGATACCGGTGACTGGATTGTCACCGCGGACGTCGTACCCGATGGTCAAGCGTCACCGGAACTTTCATTGCAACTGCGGCACCAACAAAAGCCGGTTTCGGAGTCGTTCGGTTACTTGCTGCCGCCCAAAGAACCGCAGTTCATGTATCCCCAGGTGTACACGCGGCGAGAATAGTTCTGGGGTATCGGCGGCCGCGAACGGATTGTGCAACGAAAGCTCGTACTCGTTGACGAGGCGATTTTGCGGGCGGATAAATGACGCTTGATGGCTCGAACAGACAATTTTCATTCACTGAAGGTCTCTTATGACGACTATCAAAGCCTGGGTTGCCGCTGGAGCGAACCAAAAGCTGGAACAGCAGGAGTTCGACCTAGGGCCGTTGGGCGATGAAGAAGTGGAAATTCAAGTCGAACACTGCGGATTGTGCCATTCCGACCTTTCGATGCTGCGAAACGAATGGGGCCTCACCACATTTCCAGCGATTTTCGGACATGAGATTGTCGGCGTTGTGAAAGCGATCGGACCTGCTGCCAAAGGACGACTTGTTGGCCAGCGTGTAGGCGTCGGCTGGACGGCTGGAAGTTGCATGCATTGCCAGCAGTGCATGTCGGGTCGACAGCATTTGTGCCCGCAGGTTCAGCCCACGATCGTGGGACATCGGGGCGGATTCGCAGATCACGTACGCGCCCATTGGGCCTGGACCATCCCGCTGCCTGAAAAGCTCAATGCGGCCGATGCGGGGCCGTTGCTGTGCGGTGGCATCACGGTCTTCAATCCGCTGGCCATGTATGCTAGGCCAACCAGTCGCGTGGGAATCGTCGGCATTGGCGGGCTGGGCCACATGGGAGTCAAATTTGCGGCTGCTTACGGCTGTGAAGTGACCGCCTTCACGTCGAGCGCTGCGAAGTTCGACGAAGCACGTGGATTTGGGGCTCATCAGGTCATTTCAAGTCGAGATCCGTCCGCGATCGCCGGATTGGCCGGCACGCTGGACCTGCTCGTCGTTACGGTCAACGTGGCACTCGACTGGAATGCTTTGATCGGCACACTGGCGCCTGGTGGTCGATTGCATATCGTGGGCGCCGTCGCGGAACCGATGCCAATTGCTGCCCTGCCATTGATTTTCGGGCAGAAAAGCGTATCCGGCTCTCCTACAGGATCCCCCGTTGATATTGCAACGATGCTCCAGTTCGCCGCGCTGCACGGCGTAACTCCACAAACCGAGCATTTGCCAATGTCCCGGATAAACGAGGCGTTTGAGCAATTGGAAGCCGGCAAGGCCCGTTATCGCATCGTGCTCGATGCCGATACTGCCTAGGGTGGTCGCGATGACCTTCCTTTGTGAAATCGGGACTACTTTGCTCCCTCATCGCGTTTTACAATGGCGAGTGCTCTCAGAAGGCCCAGGCAGCTGATTCGGTGGAGTTCGTGCTGGCCTGGTAAACCGAGATGCGTCCTGCCAATCACGAACCGTCGATGGTTCTACCTGCCATGATCAAACTTCCATTCGCTTCGAGAGTGACCGTTGCCGCCGATTGCTTGCACAGAATCGCTTTCGTCTTGACGGCCGTCGGTATGGTGATCGCATGGCCCACGCACAGCGCGTCTCAGACGGTGGCTGAGGAGGAATTTGCTGCGCTCGAAGCCGAGGCCACGAAATTCTTTCAGGATCGTGTCACACCATTTATCAAAACCTACTGTTTGGACTGTCACTCCAATAAGCGACCCACGGAGGCGGGAGTCAATTTTTCACCCGCCCTCAAACATCCTGGTCACGCCGCCTTCAGCCAGCAGTGGAGGAATGCGATCGCGAGAGTCGAAGCGCATGACATGCCGCCCGAAGATGCCGACGATCAACCGACCGGCGCGGATCGGCAGATGTTCACCGACTGGCTTTCGAAGATCAAGTTTCTCAGCCAGAGGGATCCAGGACCCTTTGTGATTCGACGGTTGACCAAGACGGAATACGGCAACACGTTGCGTGATCTCTTTGGTGTCGAGCCTGAAATTGCCGATGAGTTGCCTGACGAAATCGGTGGCGAAGGGTACCTGAATTCGCTTTCACCCCTCCAGCTTGAGCACTATCTCACAATCGCTGACAAAGTCTTGGACGCGGTTTTTCCGTCGAAAGACGCCCCGCTCAGTGAAGTGCAATCTCGCCTGTTTGGTCAAGTCCCTGCGGCCGAGGCCAACGCTCGAGTGGCGGCACATGAAGTCGCTCGGTCCCTTGCACGCAGGGCCTATCGTCGACCACCGTCAGAGACCGAACTGGACGTTCTGCTGAAGGTGTTTGATTTGGGAATACAGAGTGATCTTTCTTACCAGCAGGCACTTCGCTTCATGCTGAAGGCGATTCTCGTTTCTCCTCAGTTCCTATTCATCACTCCGGCGGAAGTGTCCGACCCCGACCATGATATCATTCCCCTGGATGACTATCAGCTCGCGTCACGTTTGTCCTATCTCCTGTGGGCAACGATGCCCGACGAGGAACTCATGGGGCTTGCCGATGAAGGAAAACTTCACAAACCGGAGACACTCAAGGCACAGGTGAGGCGTCTCCTAGAAGATCCTCGTTCGCGCGCGCTGTTTGACGGTTTTGGTGCGCACTGGCTCGAAGTTCGGGATTTGCAGGACAAAGCTTTCGATAGTTCAAAATTTCCCGAGATGACCCGCCCCATGCGAACCGCCATGTATGACGAGGTCCGTCTCTTTTTCGAAAGTATTGTACGCGAGGATCGGAGTGTCGCCACTTTTGTCGATGGCAACTACACTTTTCTCAACGGCACGCTGGCTCCGATTTACGGGTTGGAACATACGGTCATTGGACCTGAGATGCGAAGGGTTCAATTGACGAATGTCAATCGCGGGGGCATTCTGGGAATGCCAGCTATTCTCGCGTCGACTTCATTTCCTGACCGCACCAGCCCCGTCAATCGCGGAGTGTGGGTGCTCGAACAAGTGCTTGGCGAACATGTGCCATCTGCTCCGCCCGACGTTCCAGCATTGGACGGACAGGATCTGCAGACGGTAGCAAAGCTGACCTTGCGTGAACGCACCGAACTGCACCGCACCAATCCAGTCTGCGCCAATTGCCATCAATTGCTCGACCCGATCGGATTTGGTCTTGAGAACTTCGATGCTATTGGGCGATGGCGTGATCGGGACGATAACGGCGAGGCGATTGATGCTTCGGGAGAGCTTCCCGGTGGATTGAGTTTTGCAGGTCCGGAAGAATTGAAAGACATAATCGCCGGCCGAGTCGATAGGCTGTCGCGTAACTTGTTGGAAAAACTTTTGGCCTATGCCTTGTGCCGCAACCTAGAAGGTTACGACGAAATTGTGGTGGATGAATTGATGAAAGACATTGCCGGTGACGGATATCGCATGCAATCGCTCGTTACTGCGGTCGTCACCAGCTATCCCTTTACGCACCGTCGCATCCGAGAATGATTGGAGTTCCCATGAGCAAGAGCGTGTCAGTTGATCGTCGCGCCTGTCTGAAAGCCGCAGGCGTGTCGCTTGCCCTGCCCCTTTTGGATTCAATCGGTTGGGCTCAGGCAAGCGAGGGGACGAAGTACAAGCCACCGGTTCGCCTGGGGTTCATGTACATGCCTCATGGAGTGATCATGGATCGCTTCTGGCCGGCCGATGCGGAGAGTTTTCTTTCGTCGCCGCCGCCGGCGCTTGACGCGTTGCGGCCGGTGCTCGACCAGTGCCTCATGATGAAGGGAATCGCCGGAGTCCCCATTTCTCCCTTCAACGGAGCCCCCCACGCGCTCGAACTGTCGACCTGGCTCACCGCGACGTTGCCGGATCCCGATAAGCGCAATCACGTCAATATCGCGATCTCCGCCGATCAGATTGCCGCCAATCACGTGGGAGTCTTCACCACGTTGCCGTCTTTAGAGCTTGCCACGATGCCTCAAACGTGGAAGGAAAACCAGGAGGGTCTCAACGAAGCCTATTATTCGCACTGCAGCTTTCGCTCCCCAACCCAGGCGGTCCCCGCAGAGACCAATCCACGCAACGTGCTCAATCGCCTGTTCAATAAGCAGGAACAAAGCGGCACAGACAACCAGTCGACGCGAATGAATTCACTCGATCGAAGCATGTTGGACATTGTCCTTGGCGGCGCGAGAGATCTTCGGCAAACTTTGCCCGCAGCCGACAGGCGGAAATTGGATGAATACCTTGACAGTGTTCGCTCGGTGGAGCGACGAATTGCCGCCATCGAATACCGGCAAAAAGAAGCGGCTTTGGAGAAGGCGGGTGTCAGGTCCAGCAAGCGTTGGGAATCAGATTCCCCACCTATTGAGATCAAGATTCCTGAAGGAGAGAAACGCAGCGAGTACATGCAGATTATGTGTGACTTGAATGTGTTGGCATTTCAGACCGACACGACTCGTGTGTGCACCTACATCGGCTCGACACCAAACGGCGTGTCTTATCCGGAACTTGGGTTCAACGACCAACATCACTCAACCACCCATCACGCCAATCGTTTGGATAAGGTTGAAAAGGTCGCCAAGATCACTGAGTTCAATATCGCGCAGTTCGCTTACATGGTGAAGAAGATGCACGGCTTGCGTGAAGGCGAAGGCACATTGCTCGACAACTGCATCATGATGTGGGGATCTGGTTTGGAAGACGGTGACAAGCACACCAGGGAAAACCTTCCATTCATCCTCGCGGGCAAGGGAGGCGGGTCCATCAAGACGGGTCGCTTCCTGACCGGAACCAGTG